>WFMY01000216.1 GCA_015488855.1 Helicobacteraceae bacterium | reverse complement strand
TAGGACAGATACTCTTAGTGTGGGTTATAACTTTAACAACACTTGGTGCAGACAACTCAGGCAGAACAAGCTTAACTTTTAGTTCTGATAAAGATGGCAACTTAAATCCCACTCTTTTCATACCAGTTTACTACGGGGATCATGATCAGTTCTTCTCACGCGTTGGATACACCTCTTCCAATTACAAAGACACATCAACGGTAGATGGCTTTAACGATAGCAAATACGCACTTGTAAGTGCTTCAAAAGAGTTGCTAGTGAACTACATAAGCTATAAAACCTCTCTTTCTGGTTTCGCTGTATCAGTAGGTGCCCAGTCAACTTTCTCACATATTAATAACAATGAATTTGGATATATCCACGACAGTGCTAACCTTTTTGCTAATGGAACTGACTACTATATATCTTTTGACAATGAAGTGGAGTTAGATATAAAACGGCATGCTCTCAGAGGAGATATATACCTCCCTTTTAAAGAGTATTTTAAGTCACGGCTCTCTACGAGCATCTCTCCTTTTACCACCATAGGCGTAAAACAATCCACCATATTTAAACCCCTTGTCACCCAAACAGGCACAAGTTCAAGTACAACTACTCAGAGTTTGGCATACAATTTTCTCTATGAATTTCGCCTCAAAACTGGGACTATGGTCGATTTTGGTGGATTGGCATCTTACAATAACCAACCACTCAAGTACGATTTAGCACAACTTGCACAAAGTGGTAGCTCCTATATCTTTCAAACCAGCACTGTAGATACCACTGAAGTAAGGTCAAACTATCTAGTAAAACTTGTCTTTAACATAAAAGTTATGGGAGGTTTAAACCCCTCTATTGGCTATGGGATAGAAAAGTTAGATATCAAAAACAACATAACAAAAAAGCTACTCTCCACGCAAAAAACCCTACTTACTTTTGGATTTGAGAAGAGGTTTTAGAAATTTAATGCTAAAATAATATTAAGTTAATTATATGATGGATTAGGAAAATAAATAAAAGATAATACTAGATTTTGAAAAGTTTAAAGAGTGGTAAAATCTAAAAGTATATGATGAAGAAGTAACGACGCAAGTGCGTCGTTACTTGAACTTTTTTATAACTCGTTTTCGTGTTTTGCTAGGTACTCTGCCACACCTTTCGTGTCTGCTTTCATACCTTCATCACCCTTAACCCAACCAGCTGGACATACTTCGCCAAATTCGTTAGTAAAAAGCATAGTGTCAACCATGCGAATCATCTCGTCAATGTTACGACCAAGTGGTAAGTCATTGATGACAGCGTGACGGATAGTACCATCAGCATCTATGAGAAATGAACCACGAAGAGCAACGCCACCATCAAGTAAAACATCATAAGCACGAGAGATGTCTTTTGTGAGGTCTGCTACTAAAGGCATATTTACACGACCGATTCCACCTTCAGATACTGGAGTTTCTCTCCATGCAAAGTGAGAAAATTGGCTATCTACTGAGACACCTATGACATTTACACCACGCTCTTTAAAATCTGCAACTCTGTGAGAGAAAGCGATGATTTCTGAAGGGCATACGAAAGTAAAGTCTAGTGGGTAAAAGAAAAGAACAGTACCTTTTTCACCGAAGTTTTCGCTAAGTTTGAAATCTTCTACTATTGAGCCATCGGCTAAGACTGTTGTTGCTGTAAAATCTGGAGCTTGTTTTGTAACTAACATATAGTTTCCTTTAAGTTTTAATATTGCAATTTTAACTGATTATTATTAACACTGATTGAACACTGAGATATATCAAAATATTTAAGAATGGATGAATAATTCCCATCGAGAACGAGGGGAACGGACTAGGTTCTAAATATCGAAATTTTTGTGTTAAGAGCATCTGTCATTTGAAAAAGATGATTAGATGCTTCGGCTATCTCTTCAACACTTCTTGCATTTGCTGTTGAAATAGTATTTACCTCTGCTACTTCAGAAACCATAGTTTCAATACTCTCTTTTGTGTCTTCAAAATCAGATACCGTTTGTTCACTTGCCCCGACTGCCTGATTGACAATCTCTACTACATTGTTTATTTTGTGTTCTACATCTTCAGCGATAGTAACGAGATTTTGAATCTCAGTAGAGTTTTCATCCATTTTTGAAGATGCTTCTACGATAGACTGTACTACTACATTTATGGTTGCATTTATCTCTGCAAGAGATTTTTGTGTTCTCTCTGCAAGTTTTCTTACTTCATCAGCAACGACTGCAAAACCTCTACCATGTTCACCAGCCCGAGCAGCTTCGATGGCAGCATTGAGTGCTAAGAGATTTGTTTGGTCTGCTATATCTGCAATGACTACTAAGATTGTTTTTACCTCTTCTGCATCTTTAGATAGACTTTGCATATTTTGGGAGAGTTCAGATTCTGTTTGAGCAGTCTCTTGTACTTTTGTGGCAAGGACAATAATATCTTCTTTTGCATTTTCAAGTGTATCATTTGCTTGAATAATCTCATCTTTTGAATCTTGAGATTTAGTGACTGAAACTACAATGTTGTCTTGGATCTCTTTAGCTTGAGAACTAGCATCTTCGATCATTTTGACAGATGCTTCAACATTGTGACCAACACTGAGTGATGTTTTTGATAACTGATGAGATATGGTAGAATTCTCTGATCCAGTTGCTTTTACTGACTCGACTGTGGATTGAACTTTTTGTATAAATAAATTTATGCTCTTTGAGATAGTTGCTATTTCATCTTTACCTCTGATCTCTAATCTTTTCGTTAAATCACCTTCACCCTCAGCTAAATCTTTAGCTAAATCTTCTAAACGCTTTAAAGGGGCAACAAGAGCTTTCTTTACAAGCACTATACTTACAATAATAATAAAAAGTATGACCAA
This sequence comes from Helicobacteraceae bacterium, assembly GCA_015488855.1. Lineage (GTDB taxonomy): Bacteria > Campylobacterota > Campylobacteria > Campylobacterales > Sulfurimonadaceae > Sulfurimonas. The sequence goes on along the minus strand of WFMY01000216.1, from coordinate 257 downwards.
TGAAATTACTGAGATTAAAATTGTTTTTAATGTTTGATTTTCACTAGCAACTCTTGGACCTATGGTATCTTGATCTTTTTTAAGTGATAGTTTTACATCTTGATCTAGTTTTGCAATATATGATCCTGCAACCTCGAGCTTTTTGTGTATGACATTGTTTCTTGCTGCTATGATGACTCCTATCTGAGCAGCTCCATCTTTATATACTTTTATTAATTGTGTAGCTTGCAAGAGTTGCGCTCTTCTTTTTTTGTTTT
>WFMY01000215.1 GCA_015488855.1 Helicobacteraceae bacterium | reverse complement strand
TGATTTGATAACAACTATATATTATATTACGAGAAAAAAATTAAATAATAGTGGAGCATTACAGCAGATAAAATTAATAAGTAAATTTATCTCTATTATTGAATTTGGAAACAAAGAAGTAGATGAAGCCATAGAACTTATGGAAAGAAACAATAAATACAAAGATTTAGAAGACACCATACAGTATGTGATGGCACGTAAAGAAAAGTGTGACTATATCATTACTAATGATGCAAGTTTTGCTTCTGGGGATGTGCCTGTGCTTAGTAGTGGGGAAGCTTTGGAGAGGTTGGCTTTATAAATATGATTCATCGTAAAAATATGTGGTCTGCATACCATTATTTTCCTCTAATTTTTCATGCAATATTCGGTAAGACTATTGTGTCATATTTAAGATTTAGTTCCTGACCCCAAGGTTACTGACCCCAAGGTTATTCAAGGCATCGACCATAAATTTAATTCCTGACTCCAAAGTTTCAAAGTTTATAAAAAGTGAATGTCATTGTCTGACTTTGAAATTTTGAAGTTTGACCTTAAAACTGAAAGGCGAATATATATTAAAATTTTTGTATACTCTCTAAATAAAAAATATATTTATACGAAATGTTATCAAGGAAGTTTTATGTTGTTAAATGGTTTCGGCTTTTCTGGTTATAGAAGTTTTGGTAATGAACTTGTGAAAATAGCACCTCTTAAAAAGATTAATATTATCATAGGGAAGAATAATGTTGGGAAGTCTAATATTATAAACTTTCTAGGTCATCAATATAAATATTTTTATTATAGGACGCAAGGTAGAAGTTCCTCTGCTGAAAAAGAAAAATCTTTTACAGAAATTGATAAACATATTTCTATTAATACAAATATAAAACATAGAATAGCATTTCCTATACTAAAAAAAGATCTAGATAATTTTTTAGATGAAAAGTTTCCTAGTGGTGGTTATAACAAAAATTATGCTCGAAAATTATTAACTTCTAATCTATTTATGGATGAAAATGAAAATATTTGGTTTCAATATATATCTGATAATGCAAATGATAATTTTACTGTAGAGTGTGATTATGATAATCTAAAAAAAATGTTAAACAATAATGAATGGAATGCTATTTGGAGTGCATTAACTAGACAAACTGGTGGTGATGTTGATAAACATTGGATTCCTGAAACATTAAATAAGCTTCAATATATTCCACCTAATGTACCAAATATAGAAATTATTCCAGCTATAAGAAAAATTGGTAAAACTAATAGTGAAGCATCAGATTACAGTGGCGAAGGAATTATTGAACGGTTAGCTAAAATTCAAAATCCTTCTACATTAGAACAAGATAAAAAGAAAAAGTTTGACGATATAAATACTTTTCTTCAAGAAGTGCTAGAAAATCCTAGTGCAAAGATTGAAATACCTTATGAAAGAGATATGATACTTGTACATATGGATAATAAGACTTTGCCACTAGAATCACTTGGTACAGGTATACATGAAGTAGTTATACTAGCTGCTGCATCTACATTACTCAGTGATACTATTATATGTATAGAAGAACCCGAACTACATCTTCATCCATTGTTGCAGAGAAAACTTTTGAAATATTTGGATGAAAAAACAAATAATCAATATTTCATTACAACGCATTCTGCACATTTACTTGATGCAGTTGATGCTGAAATATTCCATGTAACACAACATAATGGTGTATCAAAAGTAGAAGCTATATCTACAACCAAGCAACGTTCTAATATATGTAATGATTTAGGATACAAAGCATCAGATATATTGCAAGCAAATTGTATTATTTGGGTTGAAGGCCCTTCGGATAGAATTTATTTAAATTATTGGGTTAAGCACAAAAATCCAAAATTGATTGAGGGCATTCATTATTCTATAATGTTTTTTGGTGGTAGATTATTTAGTCATTTGACTGCTATGGATGATGATGAGAGAAAAAATGACCTTGATGATTTTATTTCTGTGAGAAATTTGAATCGAAATACAATCATCATGTTTGATAGTGATAAAGAAAACTCTAGAAAACATCTTAGCCCTACAAAAAAACGTTTAAAGAAAGAATTTAATGAGGGTAAAGGATTTGCATGGGTTACAAAAGGAAGGGAAGTTGAAAATTACTTAAATAATAACAAGATAGAGGAAAGTGTATTAGCAGTACACCCATCTGCTAAAAAATTATTGAAAAAAGGTGATTGGGAAAACCTTTTAAAATACAAAAATACAAAAAATCAGGAAATAACCGCGAATAAAGTAAAAGTTGCAAGACATTATGTCGCAAATAATACTCCTAATTTTAGTGTCTTAGATTTAGATATATGTATAGCAAAGGTATGTGACTTTATTAATGATGTTAATAGGTAAATTTTCTCGTTCCACATCTATCCTCGCGGTAACGAATACTCTAATACAAACAATAAAATAACTCACTGATCATTCAAATATCCATATGCATTCCTAATATAAAGCCTTGACATACTATAACACTATCTGTTATACTGTGCTATGATAAAAAGTTTTGCAGATAAAGAGAGTGAACGCTTTTATAGTACAGCCAAAAGCAGAAAAATACCTTCAACGATCCACAAAGTGGCATTGAGAAAGTTGGATTATCTAAATGCTGCCCATGTTTTGGATGATTTACGTGTACCACCTGCTAATAGATTGGAAGTACTAGAAGGTGCATTGAAAGGTAAGTACTCTATCCGCATTAACAAACAGTATCGTATCGTGTTCGCTTATGAGAATGGCAATGCGTATGATGTAACAATTACAGACTACCACTAGGAGATTAGGATGATAGAACTAAACAGACAGCCAACACATGCAGGGGAGATACTCAAAGAGGAGTTTTTGGAACCACTTGGCATGACACAAAGTCATTTGGCAAAGGCACTTCATACCTCTTTTCGTGCTATCAATGAACTGGTGAATGAAAAAAGAGGTATCACTACAGAAATGGCACTGAAGCTGGCAAGGTACTTCGGTACTACGCCGCAGTTGTGGCTTAACATACAAAATCAGTTTGATATATATAAGGTGAGTATGAAAAAGAAAAAAGAGCTAGAAGAAATAGAAATAAGAAAATTTGAGGTAGCATAGGTGAAAAATAAAATAGTTTATATGGGTACACCCCATTATGCAAAAGAGATATTGGAGACATTAATCAATGCTGAAAATATGGATGTATCGTTAGTGTTGACACAACCTGATAGACCAGTAGGGCGTAAAAAGGTTTTGACACCACCATCTGTGAAGGTTTTAGCTGAAGAACATGATATAAAAGTATTACAGCCAAATAGACTTTCTGAAGAGGGTATCTTTGAGGCTATAAAAAAGGTGAAACCAGACTTTATCATCGTAGCGGCTTTTGGGCAGATATTGCCTAAAAATA
>WFMY01000214.1 GCA_015488855.1 Helicobacteraceae bacterium | reverse complement strand
TTGTTGCACTTGTCAGTGCAAATGCAAATGATACAAGCCAATACCTCGTTTTTGAGGGAAGTGATGAGCAGTATTATGCAAAGAATGTCTCTAAGATAGAGGAACTTTTAGTCTATAAAGATATTGATATTGCCAAAAATCATGGTGAGGGGCTTATCGAAGGAACTGCTGATATTCGTGGTAATATGACTACGATAATTAACTTTGATAAGTGGTTTGGTAATGAGGTACTTGATGAGAGTGAATATGAGTTGATTGTTTTAGCGCATTATGGTGGACATAGACTAGGCATCGTGGTAAAGCGTGTGGAATATATAGTAAATATACCACCAGAGACTATGACAGATAACTCCCAAAATGATGAAAAGACCTCTTTTATTACACGGGTAAATATAGGGCAAAAAAGCCAGATGTGTTTGATATTTGATAGTGACAAGATGCTCTTAGATGTGTTTGACACCATAGATACTAAGGCGATGGAAGATACAAAGGCGATTGAAAAAGTTCAAAACGATAAGCTTATCCTTTTTGCAGATGATAGCAGGTTTATTCGTAAAATGGCAGAATCTCTTTTTAATAAAATGGGTTTAAAGTATAGAATGTATGAAAATGGACAGCTTTTGCTTGAAGACTTACAATATATCTCCCCTGAAGAGATATCTCTGTTTATCACAGACTTAGAGATGCCTGTTCTTGGTGGAAGAGATGTTATTGACAATATACGAAAAGAGAAAAAATATGATGGTGTAAATATTATAGTACATACTAATATGTCTAATGATAATATGGCAGATTCTCTCATTAAAGCTGGTGCGCAAGATATTATAGGGAAGGTTAATATGCTCGCTCTTAGTGAAGCTATGCAGAAACTGATGGTATAGAGATGGCAATAATTTTAGCAGATAATGAGTTTATAACTGTTCAAAAGTTGATATTTACAGAGGTGGGTATCGACCTACAATCTTCTAAAAAACTACTTGTTCAGAGTAGGCTTCTTAAGAGATTGCTCTACTATAAGTTTGATAACTATCTCGATTACATCCGTCTTGTTCAAGTAAACGCCAAAGAGCGCATTGAAATGATAAATCTTATCACTACAAATGAGACCTATTTTTTTAGAGAGATTGATCACTATGAGTACCTCCAAAAAGAGATACTGCCCAAACATCCCTTTAAAACGAAGTTTAGTTTTTGGAGTGCTGCTGCTTCTGTAGGAGCTGAGGCTTATTCTATCGCTATGTTGCTAGATAAAAGTATGGCTAGGAGTGATTGGAAAATAGTAGGTACAGATATAAATACCGAGGTTATAAAAAAAGCTCGCATTGGACTTTATCCAGCGAAGTGGGCAGATAAGATTCCACTAGAACTCAAAAAAGAGTATTGTCTTAAAGGTCGAGGTCATCATGAGGGACAGTTTCTTATGGATAGAGGGCTTGTGGAAAATATGGAGTTTAGTGTAGGTAACCTTATGAAGTATAATGGTGAAGTTGGTAAATTTGATGTTATATGGTTAAGAAATGTACTTATCTACTTTGACGATGATACGAAACAGTTGGTGGTCGATAATGTACTTAAAAATCTTAAAGTGGGTGGATACTTTTTTATCTCACTTACTGAAAATCTCAATATGATCAACACTGCATCCCTAGAGAGCGTAGCAACTTCTGTGTATAAGAAGATAAAATGATAGAGAAAAATTTGAAAGTTGCTGTTATCTCGAGTAAGGGTGGCGTTGGGAAGAGTACGGTGTCTATGCAACTTGTAGTACCGTTCCTCTTTGAGCGATGCGGTAAAAAGATTGTGAAGCACTATGAGTTTGATGATGAAAACAACGATAGTTCTAGTTTTGGAGCAAGTGTTTTAAGTATAAGAGAGCAGGTAAGTGTATCTTCTCCACTCTTACGAGAAGAGTTAGCAGAGATATTTGCAAAAGATGGGGCACTTTGTTTAGATATAGGGGCTAACAAAACAACAATGACTCTCATAGAAGCACTTAGTGATAGTGGGATGATCAACTTTTTAGACTTTGTTGTTATACCTATACTTGATGGTGAGCAAGATGCGATAAATGCTAGTTTTATCTACAGTGTGCTTAAGGGCTACAACCAAAATCTTAAATTTATCTTTGTACTTAATCGTGTTAAAGATTTAGAGTATGCTCATTATCAGTTTGAGAACTATTTTGGAGACTCTCGTGGAATTTTCAAAAATATAAATGCAGTGGTTGATAATCTTTTTGAAGAAGATAAGGATAATTATCTTCTTATGCTAGATGATGAGATAATCAAGTACAGTCGAAGATTTGGTTTAACCATCTATGAGATAGAGCAACAGAAAAAAGATTTTATTGAAGCTCTTGGGAACTCATTTAGCAATCTCTCTACAAAAGAGGAGATAAAGCTCCTAAGTTTTAAAAACTATATCGCTAAAAGTGCAAAATCTTATGTGAATGATGTACTTTTAGTAGCATTTAAAAAAATTGACACTCTAATAGAAGGAAAAAGTTATGAGTAAAGAGTATGGTAGGTATTTACAATTTTTAGCATCAGAGTACAATATACTCTATGTTGGAAAAGATTCACAAGAGATATATGATGAAACATCAGAGTATTTTTTATCTGCTTCAAAAGTAGATATCAATGCTGAGATTCTTGAAAAAATAAATACAATTTTAACAAAAAGACATATTAATGTGGTTGTTTTTGATGCTAAAGATAACAATCCTTTGATTGCAGATTTTTTCAGGGCAATAAACTCTTTTAATGAGGAGATCATGACTCTTTTACTCTTTGAACCAAAAGAGTATAAAAAACTTTTTGATATTGTTCCCTTTGTAGATATAAATATATCTTATCCAATAGAAAAAGAGAGATTTCAAAAGAAACTTTTTACCCTTTTGAGCCGTTCTTATGCTCTTAACTCTATTGGTCGAAGAGAGATTATCTTGAAACAGGAGGGTGTTAATGAGGATTCTATAGATAAATTCTTTGATACTTACGAGGGAAGTGCTATGTTCGTAGCAGATGATTTGATGGACATTGTCAAAAATCTTAATGATGGCAATCTCTCACATCAATTTTTTGTAAATATAGCAGATAAACTTGATGAAGTTGCATCTATCTTTTCTAAAGCGGAGCAAACCCAAAGTGTCACACCTATTTATGAAGAGTTAGCTTCCTATTTAAGAAGTATGAACTTTGAAGAGATTGAGCCACAAAATCTATCTGCCTTTAACTACCTCTCAGAGATACTGAGCGATGTAAGCATCTACTTGATGGATATGTTTGTAGATAGAATATTTAAAGATGTTTATATATTTAAAGATTCTTTAGATAGCAATATGCAGTTTATGAAGAGTAGGCTTGAAGGAAAAAGTGAAGATGAAGATGAGAGTGAGTTGGAGTTTTTTTAATGATTAAAGTATTTGTAATAGATGATTCAGCACTTGTAAGAAATGAATTTAAGAAGATTTTTGCACCGATAAACGATATAGAGATAATAGGAAATGCAGCTAATCCTGTTGATGCATTTGAAGTGTTTAAAAGAACTGGTCTACCTGATGTTTTTATACTCGATATAGAGATGCCAAAGATGGATGGACTGACATTTTTAGAGATGATCGGCAAACAAAAGCCCATCCCTACCATCATCTGTTCAACACTTGTCACAAGAGGAAGTTCTTCTGCTATAGATGCTATGCGTATGGGTGCGGTTGATATTGTTCTTAAGCCAACAACAAATATAGATCAGTTTTTTGGAGATAAGAGTGGAGAGTTTGTTTCTAAGGTTAGGATTGCAGCAACCTCGCGTGCTACATATATTCAAAACATAAGAAGAACAAGCACAAGTAAGATACTTCATGCAAAACAGGTATCAAGTAGTGTAAAGGCTGCAAGTTCTCTTCCTCCTTCTAAAAAGATAATTGCCATCGGTGCTTCAACGGGTGGCGTACAGGTTTTAGAAGAGTTGCTTTTACAGCTCGAACCAAATCATCCACCTATTGTGATAACACAACATATGCCAGCAGGTTTTACAGCATCGTTTGCACAGAGGCTTGACCAAATTCTTCCATCTTCTCATGTAAAAGAAGCAACAGATGGCGATGCTCTGATGCATGGTCGCATACTCATAGCCCCAGGGAATATGCATATGGAGGTAGAAAAAAATGGATTCCAATATAAAGCAGTTTTAAAAAATTATCCTAAAGTAAATTCACATAAACCAAGTGTCAATGTTCTCTTTCGCTCTATGAGCAAAGAAGTGGGCATCTTTGGAGTGGGTTTTATACTTACTGGAATGGGGGATGATGGAGCAACAGGACTTTTAGAGATGAAAAATGCAGGAGCTGCTACCTATGCTCAGGATGAGAAGAGTTGCATAGTTTATGGAATGCCAAAAAAAGCAGTTGAACTTGGAGCTGTAAAACAGAGTCTATCCCTTAAAGAGATAGCAAATATTATAAATACAGTGAG
>WFMY01000213.1 GCA_015488855.1 Helicobacteraceae bacterium | reverse complement strand
CCCCAACTACGCCTTGAAGCTACTACATCACAATGGTGCAGATCTACTATCATAAGCTCCTCTTTGTTGCCTAGATGCTCTAGTAACTCTCCATCAGGAGAAGCAAGGAGTGAATCACCATAAAATTTCCATGTAAAATCTTTATCTTCAAAGTCACCGATACGATTTGCTCGTAATATGTAGCAATTATTTGTAAATGCACGGGTGAGGATGAGTGCTTTCCACCGTTCATAAGACTCAAAGGTTGCTATACTTGGAACTAAGATGCAGTCAATATTTTTAGGTTGTAGTAGCATGAAAAACTGATCAAAATGAAGCTCAAATCCACTCATCATAGCAAACTTAAAACCATCAATCTTAAATATAAGTGGTGCCTTGAGCGGTTTTTTCTCATTAGCAAAAAATTTTTCTTCATTCCAATGACCATAGTTGATGAGAATTTGTTGCTCATAATAGGAAGTAGAAGAGGGGGCAAACTTTGCGATGGTTTTATAGGCTTTGTTTTTTTTAATCATCACTAGGGGTGCAATGATGGTGATGTTATATGTCTTTGAAAGCTCTTTTAAAATCTTGGATTGAAACTCTGCTTGTTCTTTAATCATACTCATAGAGAGAGTTTGAAGCTCTTTAAAAAATGGGTTGAGAATGTATTCGCCGAGGAGTAAAACCTTTACCCCCTGTTTATGTGCTATGCGTATATAGTTATATAGTTTTGTAGAACTCATCCCTTGTGCTGAGAGTTGAAGGGATGCTACACGCATCTTAAGAGCCTTTTATCTCTGTGATTTTTATCTGAGCTTCTTCGAGGATTTTTTGTGCATCTTGGAGCTCTTTCATACCTTTTTCGTAGGCTTGGACACTCTTTTGAAGTGTGATCTCTGGTTTCATTAATGTATCTAGTATCTCTTTTGCAGAATCTAGTTTTGATTCAAAATTTTTTGTCTCTTTAGGCATCGAGTGCATCCTTAATATGGTGTTGAAATTTGTCTAATTCTACAAGAAAAGCATCATGACCATAGTCACTTTGCACATTGATGTATGAGTGCTTTTTATAGCCTATCTCGTTGAGTGTATCATCTATCTTTTTCATCTCAAAATCTCTAAAAAGCAGATCGTTAGAAAAGCTGAGGAGATGCACTTGTGCTGTTACTTTTTTGAGTGCATCTTTGAGGGAGTCAAACCCTCGTGCGAGATCATACAAGTTGATAGCTTTTGTAATGTAGAGATAAGTAAGTGGGTCAAACCATTTTGTAAAATTGTAGCCATTGTATTCTAGGTATGATTCCACTTGAAATTTACCAAAAAGTTCATACAACCCATCTGTCCGTTTATATTCACGACCAAATTTTTCACTCATAGACTCATGTGACAAAAAGCTTATGTGACCTGCCATCCTACCAATAGCCATACCTGTAAGACCACTCTCTTTAAGTATCTCAGGGTCATAATAACCTTGTTTAAAATCAGGGTCTTTTAGGATCGCTTCACTTGCAACTTTGTTAAAAGCTATTGCCCAAGGTTGTGTGGCATGTGTTGTAGCTAGAGCTATGATCTTCTTTGCAAAGTTTGGATAAAGAACTGAAAATGTAAGAGCTTGCATCCCACCCATTGAACCCCCTATGATAGCCTCTACTCTATGGATATCAAGTCTATCAAAAAGAATGCGTTGTGCTTTGACCATATCTTTGATGGTGATCACTGGAAATTTGTATCGGTAGAGTTCATCATGAGGCTTTCTTACACTTATTGGTCCAGTAGAACCAAAACATGAACCGATTACATTTGTGCATATAACAAAGTATTTGTCTGTGTCTATAGCCTTGTGTGAACCTATAAGTCCATCCCACCAGCCAGATTTTCTTTCATCTTCATAGATACCTGCTGCATGATGGCTTCCAGTAAGAGCATGACAAACCACGATAACATTACTTTTTTCTTCATTGATAGTACCGTATGTCTCGTAAGTTATATCATAAGATTCGAGTATGCGACCACTTTCAAGATAAAGATGGTTGTCAAAATGCTGTGTATATGTCTGTAGATTTAAGTCCACTTTTATGCTCTCCCTAAATAATTATGCTATTTTAGCGAAAATGACTTAATTATATTAAAATTCGACAAAAAAGCCGTGTTCTTTCACTATTTTAGTCAATTTTGGTATGTTTTCTTTGAGAACTATTACTCTGTAACCTTGAGCTTTGATGATAAGTTCCTGAAGCTTTTTATTTTGCATAAAAAGGTCGAGGAGTTTTTTATTGTTGTCTAGTTGAATAACTACTTGCTTGAGTTCTCTTTTTAGAGTATTTGCATTTTGTTTAATCTCATTAAAAAAGTTTTTAAATACTTTAGGTGGATTTGACTCTATATTTTTGTAAAAATGCTCTATTTTTAGCTCTAATGCTTTGCTATTTTTACAATCTTTAAATATTTTAGCATAACTTAAAATGTACCTATTTGTGTCATACTTGTCACAGTATGGCTCTAGCTTTGCAAGAGAGAGTGTATCTTGTGCATCTATGCTTATGATGGGTTTATACTCATCAAACTTGAGTGTGGTAGATTTTTTTACAACTGTTTTTTGTTTATAATCATCACTCAAACCAAAGATGTATTCCCCTAGCTTGTTGAGCTTTACAAACTCTAATGAATCCCATGGAGATATGTAAGGTTTCCCCTTTGCACTTATGGTGTAAGGGGAATAAGGCTCCTCATATTTTAACTCAAAGAGTCCCAAAGCACCAAGGTAAAAAAATGATGCCTTTAAGATGGGCTCTAAAAAGAGGACATTGTAGTCTCTTTCATCTGCATAAAATGTTTCTACAAATACTCCATCCTCTGTAACCACTTCGCATTCTAGGTTATACTCAGCGGTTTTATGGGGTCGATCCAGATCTATTCGTATATCTCTATATTTACAAAATTTTACAATATTTCTCATATCAACCCAAGCATCTTTTGGTAATTGAGCTATGATGGACTTGAGTACCATAAACAGAGAAGATTGTTTTGAATACCAACTATCGTAGCGTACTTTTTTGAGATGCGATAAAAAAATTCTTGTGATAAAAAAATCCATCTTATCATTAAACTGAGTTATCAAAAAGTTTCTCAGCGTATCAATCTCCTGACCTTTAAAACCTCTTATTTTCCAATAATAGTAAGAAAAACTTCTTGTGAGCATATCAGTAGCCAGTAGAGATAGTTTTTTATCATCATAAAATTCTGCAATTTGAGTTGAGTTTTTGAGTATATTTAAAGTTTTGCTCAGAGGTTTTTCATTTGTTTTTCCAAACTCCACAAGGTTGTTTTTGAGCATCTCTGAGATAACATTTATAAAGTTAAAAATATGCTCTTCGTTGGAGTATGTCAAATAGGCATCAAGACTCTCTACATCATCAACGACAAAGAGTTCCATCTCTGAAGGCACTGGAAATACCATTTTTAAAACTGACTTAAAATTCCCACTCAAACTTAATACATCACTTGAACCATTATAAAATACTGACTCTTCTCTTTGTATAAATAAAAACTCATCTTTTTGTTTTGTGACACTACTTCCCCAGCTAGATTTTTGAGATAAAAAATCGGTAGAAAATTGTCTCATTACATCCTTTGTTTCTAAAGCACTTCTCTCCCAAATAAGGTTTTCATAAATAAATTTTGAAGCCTCACTAGATGATAGTTTCTGGTAAATTTTTTCAACAAATGGAGGCATAGATAAAAGGGTACTAAAGTGATCAATAAGATCTATTTTACGAATAGTGCGAATTTTTTTTAGATTTATTTTACTCCCTGCAATATCCCCTATAAATGCTGCAAACTCTAGTAATTCATTATAGGAGCAGTTACCTAGGTTTGCTAAAATCTCATTTTTATTTAACTGTAAAAACTTCATTATACTACCACTCCATACTCTTTTAATATACTTTTCACAGAGGCAAAATCTTTTTGCATCACCACAATATGAAATTTATCTGCTTTTAAAACCTTCTCTTGAAGCTTATTATTCGAAGATATGAGCCCTAAAATATCCTTGTTATTTTGAATTTTCATAAGCACTACCGATTTTGAAATGACTGAAATACTCTCAGCTCTCTCATCTAAAATTGTAAAAAATTGTTTCCAGTTTTTGGGAAGATGCTCTACTTTTTGTGTAAAAATTTCTTTGGTATGTTGGTATGCTTGTTTGGTGTCAATATTTTTCATAAAAGATTTTATATCTACTCTATACTTTGCATTATTCACTTTTGTGGCAATTTTTTGCAAATAAACATCTGAGAGATTATTGCTATTTTCTACTTTTAACTCACAATTGTAATCATTCAAAAGTAGTTTGTAATCATTTTTGCTCTCAAAACTAGTATCAAATCCAAGTACATAAGAGCCTAATTCTGTAAGTTTATAAAATTCAACATTCCCAAAGCGTGTACCTACTTCAGGGATGCCTTGGAGTATCCTTGCATCTTCTTTATTATATGCTTGAAACTCTGTTACACCTAAATCACATAAGCCTATTTGACACATGATTCCAAAAAAAGTTTTTAAAAAGTAGCGTACTACTACTTTAAGATGCTCTATTTTATTGTATTGGATTCGCTTTGAATTACCATGAAAAGCATAGCAGTATTTATTGTTATTAGTAATATTTTTGAGAGTTTTTGCATCGAGCTTAATCTGATTTACTAAATAATCAATATTAATCCAAATGGACTTATCTTCTTGTTTAATGAGTTTTATGATAGATTCTCTGAAGTTTTTTACATTATCACCTCTTGTCATAGATGTATGAAAAAGAGCGTTGCTCACCTCATGGTTATATTGTGAGTTGAGTATAGCTTTAAAAATATCTTGCATCATATTGCCATCACTCTTTGTGATGAGTTTATGAAACATATTAGCTGGTAATAAAAGCTGCCCATTTTGTAGATATTTGAATTCAACAAATGTATTTATCAACCAAGCAACATTATACCCCTCTGGCATCTCTTTGTCTAACAATTTTTGGCTTCGTACTGCAAGTGCTCTTTTTTGTGTTACTTTCAACTTTGAGTCACTTGCTATACTATAGAGAATCTTGATTGCAAGAAGAGTATCTTCTGCTTGCAACTCTTTCAGCTTTTGCTCATATTTTTCATTGCTAAGAGTATATTTCTCAATAGTAATATTTTTAAGCTCTTTAACTTGGAAAATAAAATCAGACATTCAACTATCCTAATATATAATCTAAATCTGCACTGCTGAGCTGTTTTAAGCCACCCTCATCACCACTGATTATCATATCTGTCATATCTTGCTTTTGAGATTGGAGTTCTAAGATTTTCTCTTCGATTGTCCCTTTTGTGATCATCTTGTAGGAGAAAACTTTGTTTTTTTGTCCCATCCTGTGTGTCCTATCAACTGCTTGATTTTCAGCAGATTTGTTCCACCATGGATCAAAGATGAAGACATAATCTGCTTCAGTGAGGTTAAGCCCAACGCCTCCAACTTTAAGGGTCATTAGAAATAGTTTTATATCTTTATCATTTTGAAACTTATCAACTAACTCTTGGCGATTTCTAGTGCTTCCTGTCATAAGAAGATGCTCATAACCTAACTCATTTGCTTTTTCACTAATAAGATCAAGAGAGCCTAAAAAGTTAGCAAATATCAAAACTTTATGGTTGTTAAGCACTATATCTTCTAACATCTCAAAAAGATTTTCTATCTTAGAAGAGAGGATTTGATTTTCACTTTTAAGCTCTGGTGCAGAAGCAATCTGACGCAAATCATTAAATGCTTGGAGGATGAGAAATTTTGATTTTTCTATACCGTTAGCACCTATTTGTTGGTCTAAAAGTTGTTTGTAATAATCTCTTTTTTGATTATAAAACTTTTTATGTGCATCATCCATATCGACATAAATAATCTGTTCTTGTTTCGCTGGTAAGTCTCTGAGTACATCCTTTTTGAGGCGACGCAGTAAAAATGGTGATATTTTTGCTTTGAGTATCTTTGCTACTTCTTCGTTTGCATCTGCTTGAATTGGAATGGCATAGTCTCTTTTAAAGTCAGCAATCGTAGCAAACAGACCAGCATTGATAAACCGAAAAAGTGAGTAAAGTTCAAACAATGAGTTCTCTATAGGTGTCCCACTGAGTGCAAATTTATGTTTTGCTTCAAGGAGCATAACTGCTCTTGATATTTTAGAGTCAATATTTTTTATATTTTGTGATTCATCTAAGATAATAGTATCAAACTTTACGGCTTTGAGTTTTTCTATATCGTTTCTGACAAGTGCATAGGTGGTTAAGATAATATTGTGTTCTTTGAAGACTTTAGTATCTCTTGATGAACCATAATAGGT
>WFMY01000212.1 GCA_015488855.1 Helicobacteraceae bacterium | reverse complement strand
TTTTCTTTTTGTGCATTTATATCAAGACGGTTAGCTTCTATTTTAAGTTTAAGTGGAGTAAGGGACTCTATAGTGCCTGAGGACTGCACAGCTTTTACCTCTTGCATCTTTATGGGTGCATTAAGAGTGATGCCCGTAAGGGAACGGACAGTGTTTTTAAGTTGCTCCTTTTGTAGAGCAATTGAGTTTTTAGTTATATCTATCTGGTTGATGCTATCATCTATCTTGTAGAGTGCTAATGCTGCAGAACGACCATTGTCTACTTTTATCTGGATGGTTTTTTGTGTTTCAAAAAGAGATTTTCTCTTCACATTAAGCGACTTGTCTAATTCTTCTAAATAAAGATAATTAGCATTCGCTCCAACTATGATAGCTTCATTTTTGAGAAGATTTATCCTCTTCTTTGCTTTAGCACTCTTTTGCATTTTTTCTGCCTTATTAGACATAGTATAGATAGACTTTACAAAAAGAGGCATAGTAAAGTTTGCGCCTTCTCGCATAATATTTTGACTAAATGGTTGTGTTATAGCTGCAGGATGTTGTTTATCAATCATATTAATAAGTATATTTGGAGGAACTGGTAGCATCCCAGTTGCAGTTGTGTAGTGGTCATACTTTGCAAAGAGATTAACAGTAGGGTAGAGTTTGGCATTTGTCATCTCCTTTGCTACCTCTGCTTGCTTAACTATCATCTCATCAGACTTTGTTTGTGCATGCTCTTTGAGTGCATCAAAGAGTTCTGGCAGAGTTGTAGCACCAAGCAACAGTGGAAAACTCAGGGCAAGAAAAGATTTTTTCAACATAGTAATCCTTTTATTATTTTTTGAGAAAGAGCATCTATAATATTGTGAAAATTTGGCTCTGCCTGAGTCGTTTTATTTTGCACATATTGTGAAATTTTTTCTCTGAGTGGCTGTGTAGTATTGTAAGAAGTGAGTGTTGTTACTATCATCATCTGTATCAAAAATGGTGGTTCTTTTGTAAAGGTTTTAGCACTTTCTCCATCGTTTAAGATAGAGATAAGTTGTTTAATAGTCCGTGAAAGTTGTTCAACACACTCGTCAGGCATAGTAGATGAACCATTGGCAATCTCTCTCGCAAAAATAGCATTAAAAGTTGGATTTGAGATGAGAAACTCTCCAAATATTTTAATATAGTTTTCTAGTCTTTGTATGGGATTGCCCATTTTTGTATTTTCTTCTATCTTTAAAGCTACTGCTGTAAATTCTGGGCAAATGACAGCTTTATAGAGTGCTGCCTTGTCTTTAAAATGATAGTAAATAGCTGGTTTTGTAATATCACATTCCTTAGCGATTGCTTCAAGTGCAGTGAGTTCATAACCATTCTTTGAAAAAGATTCTCTAGCATGATAGAGAATCAACTCTTTTTTTGATGTTTTTTGCATTTATATTCTCCTTGCTTACTAAACGGTAAGTAAATTATATATAAATAAAACTTCTATTGAGCTTAATGATTTTCATGGTTGTGAATGAATGGAATATGTGTAAAAATTATTTGAATTGATGCTAATTTAGGATTTATAAGAAAGTAATAAGGGCTAAATAGCCCTATATTGTGGTGTTTAACTTATTGTTGAACTTCAACTACAACTGCAGTGGATTCCCAAATACCATGTTTTGTACAGTAACCGTGAGCTACAAGATTAAGTTTTTTACCCATTGGACGGATGTTAAAAGTTACTTCAGCATGAGATTTTTCATTTCCTAAAGTTCCAGGTACAAAAGAAGCAGAAGCTAGTTTAGTGTCTCCGTTGAAAAGTGTAATGCTCTCGATGAAGTGATCAAAATCATCTGGGTGAGTATATTCTTGACCCATTTTTACATTTACAGCAAGTATTTCACCTTTTTTAGCAACACCAGCTACTGTGATGAATGGTGAGTGACGGTCAATAAGGTCTTTTTTGGCTTCACGCTCTACATTGTCTATATTTTCGTATTTATTAATCTTTGGCATTTTCATGTCCTTTTTGTTTTTTATTTGTGTTTTGATATTGTAGCGATATTAAAATAATAGTTTCTCCTAAACAAGAGTCTATTTATCTTATTTAAGAAAATATTAATTTATCCCTTTTTAACAAAGAAGTAGATAAAATCGCGGTAATAAAACAGAAAGAGTAAAAAAATGCTAAAACCATTACTAATAGAGATCGGTGTTGAAGAGTTACCTGCTGTGCCACTTCTCAAAGAATTAAAAAATATAGAAAAAAAATACACAGATATTTTAGAAAAATACTCTCTTCTTGGAGAATTTGAGTTCTATTATACACCCCGTCGTTTGGTTCTATGGCATAGAGAGTTTAAAACAAGTCAAGAAGACAGTGTCGAGGAGTTTTTCGGAGCACCTATTGTAGCTGCTTTTAAAGATGGAGAGCCTACAGCTGCTGCACATGGTTTTGCAAAGAAATGTGGTGTAAGCGTAGAAGAACTTGGTCGTGGTGAAAAAAATTCCAAAGAGGTGCTTTACTTTAAAAAAGATATTAAAGGAAAAGCATCGAGTGAACTTTTAGGTAGTATTGTCAAAGAGTGGATAAACTCTTTAGATTTTGGAAAGTCCATGCGTTGGTCGAGCAATACAGAGAGTTTTATCCGTCCTATTCGTTGGCTCAATATAATGCTTGGAGATAAGTTAGTAGATGCTGAACTCTTTGGTGTAAAATCTTCTAAAACTACCTTTGTGCATCGTATTAGTGATTTTAACGCGATTGATGTATCTGGAGCAAAGGAGTATTTTAAGCTTCTTGAAGAGGGTGGGGTTACACTCTATCAAGATCAAAGACGAGAAGATATCTTAAATACATTTGCAAATTTAGAAAAAGAAAATGGTGTGAAGATTGAGATAGATGCTGAGTTGCTCGATGAAGTTGTCGCTATCACTGAGCATCCAACTCCATTACTCGGTTCTTTCGATGAAAATTTTTTAGAGTTGCCCCCTGAAGTTATCATAACCTCCATGAAAGAGCATCAGAGATATTTTCCAGTTTTTAAAGATGGCAAACTTATCAATAAATTTTGTGTAGTTTCTAATGCATATACGGATGATTTTAGTGAAGTGATCGCTGGAAATGAAAGAGTGCTTCGCCCCCGTTTGGCTGATGGGCTTTTCTTTTGGAAAAATGACTTAAGAGATGGTCTTAACACTGCAGGACTTGAAAAAGTAGCATTTTTTAAAGGTCTTGGAAGCGTTGCAGACAAGATAAAACGCGAAGCTAAGATAGCTACAAATCTAGCTTTTATGTATAAGTTAGAAGATACTACATCGCTAGAGCGAGCAGTAGAACTTGCAAAAGCTGACCTTATGAGTGAGATGGTGTATGAGTTTACAGAGCTTCAAGGACTTATGGGTTACTACTATGCACTTAAATCTGGAGAGAGCCAGAGTGTAGCACTTGCCATAAAAGAGCAGTATCTTCCAGATGGTGAGGATAGTGAATTGCCAAGTACAAAGATGAGTGCTATTGTCGCGATGAGTTTAAAACTAGATACGCTTATAGGTCTTTTTAGTGTTGCACAGATTCCGACAGGTTCAAGAGACCCTTTTGCCCTTCGTCGTGCAGTCAATGGTCTCATTAAGATAGTGAATGCATTTGAGTTTGAGTTTGATATTGTTTATACCATAGAGACTTTGAGTGCATCGTATGCTGAGTTTGACAAGAAAAAGTTAGAGACATTTTTCATAGAGCGGATCAAACAATTTTATAAGGTAAATCCATCTATTATTGAAGCAGTCTTAGCTTCAGGTGAGAGAGAGCTTCTAAATATTGGTAAGAAGATAGATGCTCTTAACAATCTTGTAAATTCTGAGGGTTTTGCAGATATTAGTTCTACTTTTAAGCGTGTTGCAAATATTACCAAAGATATAGATTTGAATGCACTCTTAAGTGTAGATGCACAGCTTTTTGAAGCTGAAGCAGAAAAAATCTTATTTGAAAAATATCATCAAGTAGATGAAAAAATATACAATAGTTTTGAGGAGCGTCTTGATGCTTTACTCGGTCTTAAACCAGAACTTGACAATTTTTTCAATGAGGTTATGGTCAATGCAGAAGATGAAAACATCAAGAAAAATCGTAAATCTTTAGTGGCAAGCATCTACAAGAGCATCTTGGAAATTGCAGATATCAAAGAAGTGAGCATCTAGTAGTGTATGATGTTGCGATTATCGGGGCTGGTATCAATGGCTCTAGTGTCGCGTATGAACTTACTGAGGCTGGACTGAGTGTTGTAGTTTTCGATAAAGATGGAATAGCCTCAGGTGGTAGTGGTGCTGCTGGTGCTTTCATCTCTCCAAAATTTTCTAAATCTGGTGAATTAAAAGCACTCATTGACAAAGCCTTTATATATAGTATGAAATTCTATGAAGAAAACTTCCCTCACCTTCTCACAAAAGCACCTCTACAGCATATCACCCATGAGGGTGAAAAATTTCCTTTGATAGATGCAGGAATAGTCAGTGCATCTGCTATGTGTCATGCTCTTTGTAGCGGGGCTAAATATAAGCAAGAGGAGATTAGTGACTTAGTCTATGAAGATGACTACTGGGTTTTAAACGAAACCTATAGTGCAAAATATATTGTAATCGCCACAGGTGCGTATAAACATGTGATACGAGAGCCTTATATACAGCTTCGTGGTGTTTGGGGACATCGCATCGATGTGAAAACTAGCACAATAAATGACAAGTCGCTTCATCAGTTCGTTTCTATCTCCCCAAGCAAAGATGGTATTGTCGCTATAGGTGCTACGCACAATCTTGATTACCATCCCCAAACTTCAAATAAGCCTTATGATATTGAACAAGGTAGAGCAGAGTTGCTTGAAAAAGCTGCACGGACTATCGAACTCAAAGATGTCGAGGTACTAAAAGACTACATGGGACTCCGCTCAGGTTCATTTGACTATATGCCACTCTTGGGTCGATTGGTTCTGTCTCAAGCTACGCTAGAATGTTGTGAAAGAAAAGTAAAAGTGAAAAAACCTGATTTTGAAAACTTTCTCTACTATCCAAATCTTTTTATGATAAATGGTAATGGTGGATATGGCTTTGTTTTAGCGCCCTATCTGGCAAAAAAACTTTGCCAGCATATAGTAAAAGGGACACAACTTGATAATGCATTAAGCCCAGCAAGATTTTTTGCACGCTGGGTAAAACGGAGAAAATAACTTACTGAAGTCTTGTTTTCTGTGGAGGATTTGTCATAAAAGCACCCTTAAAAGCATAAGCTCGTGTATCTTTAGCTTTTCCTGGTGATGTTGGAGCGAGGAAGTAAGAATTTTCTATGCATTCGGTATCATTATGGTTTCTATCATAAATGAAAACTACCTCTTTGCCAAGCTTTTGTGCTTGAAGTGCGATATTTTTAACATACTCTTTGATGCCCTTATGTTGCAGTTGATACTTGTGTCCTACACCCATGAAAACCCATTTCCCACTGATAGGAATGTTGAGTGCATCATGGTAGTTCATCTCTTTATCAAAAAGTGTGAGTTGGTTTGAATAGTAAAGATCAATATCTACTGCAAATTTATCAATAGCAATAGTATCATCAAGTTTTGCTTCGTTGAGTCCAAAGAGGTATTTGATCTCTATGATTTTACCTTTATAGAGATTTTTTGTTGCTTGATATACAAGGTTAGAAAAGTCATCAAAAAGGAGTTCGTCAAACTGACCATTAAACTCATAGCCCTGAGAAGTAAGTGAACTTGTGGGTTTATACCCTACTGGTGTCATAAATGGATGATATAAAAAGATAGTTCCAACCACATGTTTACGCTTTTTTTTGAGTTTTTCTTCTAAGTCTTTAGCTGAGATTGTCTCATCATCTTCATTTATATATAAATAGTGTTGCACTAAAAATTCATCATCAAATTTTGTATCAAATTTGCCAAATATTTGCATAAGAGTATCCTGAGGTTTATTAAATGCAATTATAGCTAAATTTGTAGAGTGAAAATGATATAATTCGAGATGAATATTTTTTATATAGCTTTTATTAGCATCACTCTCTTGATTTTTACATTGGTCTATTTTCGGATAAAAAAAATACTATTAGAAAAAGATAATAATGGATAGTATCGCTTTTTTTATGAAAAAATTTATCACCTTTTTTGTGGAGCCATTAGGGCTTGTAATCACTCTTGTAGCGATTGGGCTATACTTTTTGTATAGAAATAGATTGGATTATGCAAAAATCTTCATATCTCTTGGTTTTTTTCTTCTTTTTCTTTTCTCTTTTGAACCATTTTCCAATCTTTTAGTGCAAGGTTTAGAAAATCAGTATCCAAAATATGACTCTAAAACCTCCATAGAGTATATCCATGTCTTGGGCGGTGGACACAATACAGATAAAAAACAGCCTATCAGTTCACATCTAGGTGATGCATCAACAAAAAGAGTGCTAGAAGGAGTGATTATCCATAAAAAATTATCGAATACCAAGATTATTTTGACAGGTTATGCGGGAAAAACATCGACACCAACTGCTTTGATGAATGCACAGCTTGCTATGGAACTTGGTGTAAATGAAAAAGAGCTTATTATCAATCCAACTCCAAGAGACACAAAAGAGGAGGCACTTTTTACAAGAAGCATTGTTGGGAATGAACCTTTTATCCTTGTAACCTCGGCTTCTCATATGCCACGAGCCATGATGCTCTTTGAGAGTTTAGGTATGCATCCCATACCAGCACCTACAGACTTTCACGCAGGAGACACTTTTTATTTGCAACCAAAAGTGATTTTTTTGCGTAACTCTACGATGGCTATTCATGAATATATCGGAATGATTTGGGCAAAAATTAGGTCATGAAACAAGAAATTTAGTATTTGATCTTTACTAAGTAGAGACCATTAGGTTTAGCTGGTTTTACCTTATATTTAGTTTTGGCACTTAATTGTTCTTGTATCTCTTTGGCACTGAGGCTTAAAAGTGAACCAACCATTAAACGAATTTGACTTCTTAAAAATCCATTTGCTTCAAAATATAAAACTATATAACCCTTATGTCTATAAGCAAAAGATTTATAAATTTCTCTAGTGCTTGACTGTACATCATTGCCAGTTTTCATGAAGTTTATAAAGTTAAAAGTACCTTTGAAGAGTTTAATGTTTTTTTCTAAAGTGTTGAAGTCAACATCTTTATAAAAACTTATAAAATCATTCTCAAAAGGATTTGACTCGGCATCTTTGATAAGATATCTATAAACTCTCTTTTTTGCATCATATCTTGCGTGAAAATTATCATCTACTTTTTTGATTTGTAGTATTTTAATATTTGGAGTTATCATCTCATTGAATACTCTTTTAAGTTTTACTATATCATGCCAAAATTCTGGTACATCAATGTGTATCACTTGAGCAGTTGCATGAACACCTTTGTCTGTTCGTCCACTTGCAATTACTTTTGAGTTGATGTTGAGTTTTTGAAGTAAAACTTCTAAGGTGCCATTAACAGTATTTGGAGAACTTTTTTGTATTTGTGAACCCAAGAAAGTGCTTCCTTTATAAGCAAGGGTAATTTTAATACGCATTAAAACTTATCTACTATAGTTTTCTTATATATGATAAATGTAGAGACAAGCCAAAGTAATATTACTGTTGGTATTGTGTAGTAGCTTAGTGGTTTTTGTAGCAGTAAAATGGATTCATAGTAAATAATGATAGACAAGAAAAGATAAAGATATATTCTACCCTTTGAGTGCCTAGCGTGTACAATCCCAATACTTGCAGCGAGTAGTAGAGTTAACAGTGGAAGCAAACTCATGAGGAAATTTCGGATAAACATACGCTTCTTTTTATCCTTATTGATATCTGATTGCCAATACTTAAGTGGGGTCTCATACTGTATCAAATTTGTTGTAAGTGAATCATTGATATACATAGTATCAAAGTCGACTTGAGAAAATTTTTCTTTTGTGTAGCTATAGCCCTCTCCATCTCTGAGTTCTAATCTTAAGATATTTGATTTTGTAATGATTTTTGCATGTTTAGCACTGATTAAGACCTCTTCATTGCCTTTTTTGTCTTTTTTAAATAAAAATACGTCTTCATAAGTTCCATCGTCATTTTCTTTACCTATGTAGAGTAACCATTCCCCAAAACTGTGTCCAAACTCCGATGCACTGAGGTTAAATCGTGCTTCACTTTTTTTGTAGAGGAAAAAGTTTTTTGATAATGTTTTTGCATGTGGATATAAAATAAAAAAGTCAAAGAGCAATAGAATACTTAAGAGTGCTGCTGGTTTTAGCAGTGTCTTGATGATAAAGTTTGGGTGGATGCCAAGTGAAAACATCACTATGATTTCATTGTCGTTTGAGAGTCTAAAAAGGGTTAAAGCAGTAGCTATAAAAAATGAAAATGGTAAGGTGTAAAAAAAGAGTTCTGGTAGTATAAATATATAGAGTTTTCCCATCTCTAAGAGGTCAAGTTGTATCAGAGCAGTATAGGCAGCCATCTTGATAAGAAATATGACAGAGGCTATAGAAAAGAGTGGGATAAAAATCGATAAAAAGAGTACCGAGAGATGATTTAAAATATACTTTTGAAGCCTATTCATCGCTAATAATTTGCCTCTATATATGCCATAATAGGGCTATCGAGCATATATACTATAAATGTTGCAAGAGCTAAAAATGGAACAAAAGGGACCCTTTGTTCCTCAGCACTTTTGTTTTGAACAGCTAGCATTACAGGAAGTGCTAAAACAGCGGAAAAAAAGATAGCTACAAGAGTAAGTTGTGTACCAAGAAGGGCGCCCATCGTAGCGGCAACCATGATGTCTCCCTCTCCCATAGCCTCTATAAATGGATAGGTCTGATAATATGTTGTCCAACTTGTTTTATGTTTGTTAGCTTGTTTATGTGCAGAGGATGTAAGTATATAAGAGAGTGCAAACCTAAGCAAAGTAAATCCACCAGCAAAAAGGAGAGCGTTTTGAAAGTTCACTAAGATGCCGTGTAGACTCCAAGCCCCAACAATAGCAAAGAGCAGTGCTAAAAGGTTAAGTGAATCAGGAACCATTTTGTACTTAAAGTCTATCATGGAAAGTGCAAGGAGCATCAAAAAACTCAGCCCTATGAAGAGTATAGGTAAAGAAGGTGAGTATTTTATAGCTAGGCTTAAAAAAATGAATCCTGAAATCAACTCTATGATGGGGTATTGATACGAGATGTTAGCTTTACAGTAGGAGCATTTCCCTCGTAAAAATATCCATGAAAAAAGAGGGATATTATGCCATGGTTTTAAAGGTGCATCACAACTTATGCAATGTGAAGCACCAAAGACTACGCTTTCATCTTTTGGTATGCGTAAAATAACTACATTTATAAATGAACCAAGTAAAGTTCCAAGTATAAAAGAAAAAATAAGTTCCATCATTTTAATCCACCAAATCTTCTCTCAATTTTTTTAAAGTTTTTTATAATTTTTTCGAGTTCAGCTGATGAGAAATCAGGCCAAAGCGTATCTTTAAAAAATATCTCTGCATAGGCTGATTGCCAAAGGAGATAATTTGAGAGTCTATGGTCACCACCTGTGCGTATGAGGAGGTCAACATTATGCTTGCAGTCAAGTTGATTGGAGAGCATCTCTTCTGTGATCTCATCTTTATGATTTTTAAAGGAGTTGATAGCTCGAAGCATCTCATCTTTTGCACCATAGTTAAGTGCTAAAGACTGTACAAGTCCATCACAATGTGCTGTTTTTTCTTGAACATATTTTATAGTTTTTTGCAAAGATTTTGAAAAAGCTCTTATATCACCTATGGGTTCAAATTTGATATTGTTATCTAGGTAGATTGTGAGTTCCTTTTTGAGATATTTCTCAAGAAGTTTCATGAGAAATTCAACCTCAAGTCTTGGTCGTTTCCAGTTTTCAGTAGAAAAAGCATAGAGGGTGAGCCTCTCTATCTCTTTCTCTGCTGCGCAATACTCAGTAATCTCACGAACAACTTCAACTCCTGCTTCATGCCCTTTAACTCGTTTAAGACTTTTTGCTTCAGCCCAGCGACCATTTCCATCCATTATGATAGCGATATGTGAAGCTTGATTCATTTTAGGTTCCTGGTTACTTAGTCTCAAAATCGTTTGATTTTCTTATTATATCTTTTTTAGATTAGAGTTTTTTTGAATGTGCAAGGATTTCAAACGAAACGCTGAGTTTATCTGCATCTTGGAGAGATTCTATCCCATCTGGTTTGATAAAATCAACTTTGTTAGTATCACTACCAAAACTAGAACTGTCTGTTAATATATTGAGACACACTGCATCAACCTCTTTTGTATCTAGGAGTTTTGAAGCATTTGTTGTTGCCACACTTGCATCCATCTCTGCTTTAAAGGCTATCGTCGTTATATCTGTTTTATCGACGCTGCTAAGAATGTCGATGTTTTGTTTGAGTTTGAGTTCCCACTTACTTCCAAGCATGTCCTTTTTGAGTTTCCCCTCTTGGACATATTCTGGCACAAAATCACTGACCGCGGCTGCCATAAAAAGATAAGGCTTTTTTTGGATGAGTTGTATCTGCTCGTTATGCATAATAGAGGGTTTAGAGAGTTTTCCTTTTTTAGCAATACGGATAGAGTCATTGAGGTATTCTAACATCTCATTTGTATCTTCAACGGCTATTGTATGCATATCAAGAGGGAGGTTTTTTTCAAATTTTGTTGCTATGAGATTGACATCAGCACCCCTGCAAAACAGAGCAGTGGCAAGTGAAGAAGCCATCTTTCCACTTGAAAAGTTTGAAAGGTACCTAACATCATCAATCTTCTCTACAGTCCCTCCCCCTGTTACTATGACGCGTCTATCTTCCCAGAAATCCTCTTTAAGTAACTCTCTTGCACACTGCCAAAATATCTCTAGTGGCTCTGCCATCGCTCCATCACCCCTTGTCTTGCAAGCTAGTTCCTTTGTTTGTGTCTCTATCACTTCGTAGTTGGCAATAGCTAACATCTTAAGATTTGCTTTTGTGAGTGGATTTTCAAGCATATTTGTATTTGCAGAGGGGGCAATAAGTTTTTTCCCTGAGTAGGCTAGGGCACACTGGAGCAGCATGTTATCTGCAATCCCATTTGCAAGTTTTGCTATGGTATTTGCAGTAGTGGGAGCTATAACAAACAAGTCACACCATTGTGTTACTTTGATATGGTTATGCTCTGATGCCCATGATTCGTTAAAGTCATCTAAAACTTGATTGGATGAGAGGGTCTCAAAGGTGAGAGGAGTGACAAACTTTTTAGCAGATTCACTCATCACTATCCTTACCTCTGCACCAGCTTTCGTAAGCTGCCTAACGAGTTCTAAGGATTTATAAACAGCTATAGAGCCTGTTAGTCCTAAAAGTATCTTTTTTCTTTTTAATAAATTATCGGGTATTAGCATATTATTTATCTTTATTTTATTTTTGAAAAGAATTTATAATAAAAGTTTTCAATTAATTTGAGCTTAGTACGACTTAGTGCCAAAGAACCTGTTGGGACTTTAGAGCTTGTCACAGTGGTCCCTGCAGCTATCATCACATCATCCTCGATGGTTACTGGGGCTATGAGTTGTGTATCACTCCCTACAAAAACATTTTTACCTATAATGGTTTTGTATTTGTTTACTCCATCATAGTTACATGTTATAACACCAGCTCCTATGTTAGTTCCACTATCGACTTGTGCATCACCGATGTAGCTCAGGTGTCCAGCCTTAACACCTTTGAGTGAACTTTTTTTCACTTCAACAAAATTTCCTATGTGTGTATCTTCGATATATGAAGCAGGACGAAGATGCGCAAGTGGTCCTATGTCAGAGTTTTTTACAATAGAGTCTTCAATAATAGAATTTGCTTTAATATGCGAATCGCTAATAAGAGTTTCACCTGTGATTCTACACCCATTTTCCACGATACACTCACCTTCAAAAGTTACACTTTCTTCTACATATATGGTTGAAGGCAGATTCATGATGACACCAGCGTGCATCCATCGTGCCTTAATCATATCTTGCATAATTACTTCACTTTCAGCTAGATCATTTTTGGAGTTGACCCCTTTGAAACTTTGTTCATCAACTTGAAGTGCTTTGATGCTCAATCCATCACTCTTTGCCATAGATATAATATCTGTGAGATAATATTCCTCTTGTGCGTTGTTATTTGAAAGTAAGGGTATATACTTTTGCATTACACTTCTTTTAAAGGCATATATACCAGCATTAACACTTTTAATACTTAGTTCAGAAGTATCAGCATCTTTTTGCTCTACTATATACTGAACAAGTCCATTTTTTATCTTTACTCTACCATAGCCATCAGGATTTTGTAACTCAAAGATAGACATGATAATGTCAGCTTCAGTAGTTAAAAAACCTTGAAGTGCCTCGGCATTTATGAGGGGCATATCACCATTGAGGAGAAGAACTTTTTCATTTTTTGGTTTTACATTCATCATTGCACCACCAGTTCCAGGGTAGTTGTCAGCATCTTGAACTATGAAGTTAATATCATCAAAATAAGAGTTCATAATCTTTTGTACACTCTCTTTTTGATGCGCTATAACTACGCTAATATCATTGCTGAGTTCTTTAGAAGCCTTAATAATATGATAGAGCATAGGTTTACCACTTATATCGTGTAAAACTTTTGCTTTATTTGATCTCATTCGACTGCCTTTCCCAGCAGCCAAAATCACTATGCTTATATTGTTTTTATCCATGAACTCTTCTTTGAAATTTGTTTGTTGATGGAATTTTACCATTTTAAGAGACAATTTTAAAGGAAAGTGGTACTATAAGAGAATTATTTTTTATCTCAAGTTATCTAACAAGATATAATTTGAGTTTTTAGAGGCTATTAAATGGATTTAGGTACGGTCATTGGTATTGTTTTAATTATGGCACTTCTCTTAGGTGCTATGGCTATGGGGGTCGGTGTTGGTGCATATATTGATATACCTTCAGTTCTTATCGTTATCGGTGGTAGTATTGGGGCGTTGTTAATATCCTTTAAACCAGAACAGATGAAAGCATTTGTTAAAGTTTTTATGGTAGCTATTAAACCACCACAAGAAAATGTTGCAGAACTCATTAAAAAGCTTGTAGCCTACTCTACAAAAGCAAGAAAAGATGGTTTATTGGCACTTGAGGGTGAGGCAAACAATGAAGAAAATGAATTTTTGAAAAAAGGTCTATCAATGGCTATTGATGGAAGTGAACCAGAAACCATCCGAGACCTTTTAGAAATAGAGATGGAACAAACAAGCACAAGACATAAAGGAAATGCAGCAATATTTTCACAGTGGGCTGGGCTTGCTGGTGCTATGGGGATGATCGGTACACTTATTGGTCTTGTTGCGATGCTCTTAAATATGGCTGATCCATCAGCTATTGGACCATCTATGGCAGTTGCTTTGCTTACTACCATGTATGGGGCTATGATTGGAAATATTTTTGGTGCACCAATTGCAAATATTTTGCTCATAAGAAATGATGAGGAAGAGTTGGTGAAGCAGATTATTTTAACTGGAATTATGTCTATTCAATCAGGTGATGCTCCAAGAGATTTAGAAGCAAAGTTAATTGCATATTTACCGCCATTACAGCGTGAAGATGCTAAAAGTATTTAACAATGGCTAAAAAGAAATGTCCTGATTGTGAAGAGTGTCTCCCTGCATGGCTTGCAGCCTTTGGAGATCTTATGTCTCTTTTACTTTGTTTTTTTGTGCTCCTTTTATCTATGTCAAGTATGGATGCAAAAAAAGTGTCTGAAGCGATAGGGTCACTTTCTGGGGCTATGAGTGTGTTAGAGGGTGGAACAAAAACAGAGATCTCTAAAAAGCGTATTCAAGAATCTACACCTATTGACGCGCAAGATGAAACGAGTGAGCAGGTCAATAAAGTCTCTCAAGCTATTATCGATGCAAATGAGATGATGGAAAAAGGACACGGACCTACTATTTCGATGGAAGAAGCACAAGAAGGCTTTACAATAGAACTACCAGCATCTCTACTCTTTAAAGCGGGTAGCGCAACTATTGTAAATGAAGACACACTTTTGTTTTTAAAACGCATAGCACTTATTGTAGACGAATTACCAAATACAACAAAAGTAAGCGTTCAAGGATATACAGACAATAGACCACCAAGTAAAAACTCCCCATTTAAAGATAACTGGGAACTTTCATCTGCTCGCGCTATCTCTGTACTGCAGGAATTGATTGTAGATGGAGTAAACCCAAAGCGTATAAGTGCTGCTGGATTTTCTGAGTTTACTCCAAAAGCGACCAATGCTACAAAAAGTGGAAGAGCAAAAAACCGTAGAGTTGAGATACATTTCTATGGATCGAAATCATCCAACGAAGCAAAGATTAAAAAAACTATCTTAGATAAGGCTAGCGCCAAATAATGATTAGAATTCTTTTACCTTTGCTTTTATTAGCTTCTATTTTAGGAGCTGAAGCTGTTAGCATTCCCACTATGAATTTTGAACTAACTGCACCAAAAACTCCAGAGCAGTTAGTGAGTTCTTTAAATGTACTCATTCTTTTAACACTTCTTTTCTTAGCACCAAGTATGATTTTGGTGATGACGACATTTACAAGATTTATCATTGTGCTTGGCTTTTTACGCCAAGCACTTGGCACACAGCAGGTACCACCTACACAGCTTTTAGTAATGATTGCGATGATACTCACTTTTTTTGTGATGGAGCCAGTGGGGACTAAGTCTTATGAAACAGGGATAAAACCTTATATAGAGAAAAAGATAGGCTATGAAGAAGCCTTTGATAAGGCTGCTCTTCCATTTAAAAATTTTATGATACGAAATACAAGAGAGAAAGATTTAGCTCTTTTTATCCGCATTAGAAAGATGCCAAATCCTCAAAGTATTGCAGAAGTACCGATGTCTGTCATCATTCCATCTTTTGTAATTAGTGAACTTAAAACTGCTTTTGAAATAGGTTTTTTGCTCTTTTTGCCATTTTTAGTGATAGATATGGTGGTCGCATCTATCCTTATGTCTATGGGTATGATGATGCTCCCTCCTGTTATGATCTCTCTGCCCTTTAAGATACTCTTGTTTGTTCTCATAGATGGATGGAGTTTGTTAGTTGGTAACCTTATAGCGAGTATTAAATGACTTGTGAATATTTTGG
>WFMY01000211.1 GCA_015488855.1 Helicobacteraceae bacterium | reverse complement strand
TTAGCGTAAAAACCAGATATCACTTGGGCTAAGGTAGTTTTACCACTTCCACTAGCCCCTATGAGGGCTATCTTAGATCCTGAACTTATCTTAAGGGAGATATTTTTTAAGATAGGTTTCTCTTTGGAGTAGGAGAAGCTTACCTCTTTTAAAGCGATGTTTACCTCTTGTGCATCTAAGGTTTTATCTCCACTTTTTTCAGTAGAGAGAGAGAGGATTTTGTTGATACGCTCTAATGCACTCATCGCAGAGCTATAGCTGTACTGCATCGAGAGTATATCTTGGACTGGGGTCATGATAAACCAGATGTAGCCAAACATCGCAAACATCATACCGATGCTAAGATCACTGTAGACAACAAGAACAAGCCCAGAAGCTCGAAGAATTTCAAACATAGTGAGAAAGATGGTGTAGGAGAGTCTCTCATAAGAGATGCTCTTGTAACCATAGTCGTTTGAAGTGGTTTGGACATCGTGTGCGTACTCTTTTGCTCGGTTAAAAAAGTAAGCTTCTTTGTTGGAAGCTTTGATCTGCCCAAAGAGTTCAAGGGTTTCACTCACATCCTCTTGAAATTTTTCTATCGCTTGGTTTTCATTTTTTTTGAGCTTGCCGACTATCTTAGACATCTTTTTGCTCAAAAGCATGATAAGGGGTTGAATAACAAGGATGAGTATGCCCAAAATGGGGTCAATCATAATCATAACTATCCCCACTCCAACAAGGGTTAAAACAGAGGAGACCAGTTTAGAGACACTCGTGATGATGAAATTATCTAGGGTGTTGACATCGGTTACAAGGTTTGAAGTGATGGCTCCACTACCGAGAGTTTCGTACTCATCCATAGAGGTGATGCTCAGATGCTCTAAAAGCTTCTCTCGTATCATGAAGGTGACATACTTGGATATCTTTGTAAATATTTTTGTGATGATGACATTTAAAAAGTAGTAGATAAAACGAAGCAGTACCACAACAACACTCACGATAGCTATGTAGTAAAAAGGAGTTGTCTCCCCCACAAAAAAGTTGATGCTCTCAACAAAAGTAGCAGGTTTATGGAGTAGCACTTCATCCACAAGTACAGGAAGCATAAGCGGTATGGGGATGCTCACGAGTATGGCAAAAAGAGTGATGACTTGACCATAGATGAGAGCTTTTTTTTGTTTTAAAACTAGTTTTAAGAGTGTACTTATGTTAATCATATTGTGTTTATATAGTCTAAATATTCTTTTGCATCTATTGATTTAATATCTTTAGATACAAATTTTTTGTCATTAGTGAGCATCGAAAAATATTTTCTGAGTGTGTGCGAAGACATTTACACTCCTAAAGTGCGTATTTAATAGTATGTATAATTATAGCGTATTCTTCGTATAATTTGCTGTCGAGGTCTTTGGATAAGTTCTACAATGGTAGCTAAACTTCTCTAGTTTTTCAAGCTTTTTTTGGCTTGGGCAACATATTTTTTTACTATTTAGACTTTCAGTAAACTTCTTTTCTGTGTGCAATTCTAATGAGTGTAATCACAAGAATGTCATTTTCTTTCAAATACACTATTCTATAATTTCCTGCTCTTTTTCTAAACTTACCGTTATGTTTGCCCTTAAGGGCTTTATCTGAAGTAAAAATTCCTGCTTCTAAATCTTTGATTTTTGTAAATATAAGTTGTTGATTTACAGAGTCTACTTTTTCAAGTTCTTTAAAAGTAGCTTTTGGAACTATAATTTTGAACATCAGCTAAGCCCAAGTTTTTGAGCTACTTCTTCTAATGAATAGATTTCTGTTTTTCCACTTTTAAGTTCATCAATTCTTTTATCTGAAATCATTTCATCTAATGTATCGAAGTAAGTGCTTACAGCTTTTTCAATGATATATGTACGAGAACGTTCAAGTTCATGAGCATAAGAATCTAAATCAGTAAGTAAAGTTTCATCCATACGGATATTTATTGCTTTTTTCATCTGTATCCTTTTGTAGATACATTGTACTACATTTTCTGTAAAAATATGCTTATTATTCTTAAAGAAATAATGATTGTTAATTGTTCAAAAAACTACATAAAAATCATAATGATACTTGAGTGAAAGGGTAAAAAAACTGTAGCTAACTCTTTTGAAACTACTTTAGCACCAATTGGCCAGAGAGCCATTCTTGCTAATTTAAAGTGTATGAATCCAAAAGGGATAGTTAAGTAAGAGGGCATAATCGAAGTATAAGAGTTGGTACTAAGTGTAAATTTATTTTATTTTAAGATATTTTTAAAATATGATTTGAGAATATAATAAACTATATATCCCCAAAGAATTATACTACTAATAATCTCTAAAAAGCCTACCTCCTCATGAAGATGCACTAAAGATTTTGGGTCGATGCTGTTAATGTCAAACATATAATCAAGTCCAAGCCCAAAAAGGATACTCCCCGCTATGATGCTCCCTAGATAGATATAGAGAGACTTTGTCCCCATCATCTTTTTGACAACGCCGATGGTTACGGTATTGGTTGCAGGACCAGCACTTAAAAATACAAAGGCAGCTCCAGCACTTACTCCAGAGAGCATCAAAGCCGCAGCTATGGGCAGAGATGCTGTCGCACAAACATACATAGGCACTGCGATGGCGATAACTATGATGTAGGAGAGCCATGAGTACTCTATGAGTATATCGCTGAGGTTTTTAGGGATGGCGATGGTGATGAGTGCACCTAAGAGAAGACCCCATAAAAGTGGTTTCGCTATATCTTTGAGCAGTGTACCAAAGGCATAGTTATATGCTTTTTTGAGAGAAAATTTTTGTTTTGGTTCTTTAGCGCTTGAACAGCATGAACCTGTTCCAGTTCCACACGACTCCTCTTGTTTTTTTGGTGTAAAGGCAAAAGAGCTGTTTGCTTTTTGAGGCGAGGCAAAGGCAGAAAATGCTGGTTTAGGTTTTTCTTCTTCCTTGTCAAAAATATTTGTAAGTATCCCAGCAACCATAGCAATAATCATAGAGGTTATCACTCTGTAAAGAGTAAATATCCAGCCAAATATACCATAAGTAGCCATCACAGAATCTACCCCTGTTATGGGTGTAGAGATGAGAAAAGAGAGCGTCGCACCCTTAGAAGCTCCACTTTTTTTGATGCTCGTTGCAAGGGGGATAACGCCACATGAACATACAGGTAAGGGGATGCCAAATATGGTTGACTTGATAACCGATGAGATGCTTTCTTTGCCTAAGTGTTTGGTGACTAAGGTCTCAGGGATAATCTCATGAAGAATCCCTGCAAAAGCCAAACCAAATAGGATGAAAAATGCCATAGCATTGCTTAGGTTATAGAGTGCGTTAAAAAACTCTGTTATAAGTTCCAAAAATATATCCTCTTGTTAATGTGTAGGAATTTTAACTGCGCCACATTTCCCAGCGCCACATTTCATCTTTTTACCACCACATTTCATTGTTTTTTTACTGTTACGCCCTTCACACATTTTAGTGTCCATTGATTTGCCCCATTTCCCTTTGAAATTGTCATAAAGCCAGTTTGCGACAACTTCTCTCTCTTGAGCAGTTAACCCTTTCCCAATAGCTGGCATAGTTCCAAAGCGTTTGTACGCCATTGGCATACAAAAACCTTTATCTTGGCTAGGATTTTGGATGTAGTCTTTTACAAAAGCGATAAACTTCTCTTTTGAACCTGTCATTTTCTTAAGACGCATTGAAACCATAGGCATTGCAGGAGCTAACATACCTGATTTTTTCATCTTTTCTTTCATCTTTTTTTTCATAGCCATTTTTTCTTCTTTTGTGGCATTTTGCATCTTTTTTTTCATCATTGACATCTCTTGCTGGCTCATCATCCCTTTCATTGCATGACATGAGGCACAGTTCGCCTTGTAAACACTCTCACCTGTCATAGCAAACGCTGAGATACTCAAAAACACTAAACTTACTAAAATCTTTTTCATCTGATCTTCCTTGTATTAACATTATATTACAGAATTGTTATATGTTTTTACTTCAAAAGAGATTAGTTGTAAAAATCCCTATTGGATAGTTTAGAGTAATTTGAAGCCAAAAAGGGTATAATTTCGTATGAATTATAAACTAATAGCCCAAGAAACCCTCAATATAGAAGCCGATACTCTCATCAATGCTGCAAAAAGTATTGATGATGTTTTTGATAAGGCAGTAAAACTCATCAAAGACTCTCGAGGTAAGCTTATCATTACAGGTGTTGGTAAAAGTGGTCTCATTGGTGCCAAAATGGCAGCAACCTTTGCATCAACAGGAACGCCAAGTTTTTTCCTTCATCCTACAGAAGCACTTCATGGAGATTTGGGAATGGTTGCAAAAGACGATATTGTCATCGCTATATCGTATAGTGGAGAGAGTGAAGAGTTAAGTTCCATATTGCCCCATATCAAACGCTTTGAGATTCCACTTATTGGGATGACTAGAGATAGAAACTCTACTCTAGGTAAGTATAGTGACTTAGTCATAGATGTAGTGGTAGAAAAAGAGGCTTGCCCTCTCAACATCGCACCAACAAGTTCCACAACACTTACCTTAGCACTCGGTGATGCACTTGCAGTTTGCTTGATGAGGGCAAGAGATTTTCAAAAATCAGACTTTGCATCATTTCATCCTGGTGGTGCTTTAGGCAAACAACTCTTCGTAAAAGTAAGTGACTTGATGATGAGTAAAGATTTACCTATCATCTCTCCAAAAACAAAAGTGAGAGAAGCTATTTTTAAAATCAGCGAAGGCAAAATTGGAACAGTATTACTTGCAGACAAGGACAATAAACTCTTAGCATTAGTAAGTGATGGCGATATCCGTAGAGCCTTACTGAATGAAAACTTTTCTATAGATGATGAAGTGATAAAATATGCTACACAAAGCCCTATGGTTTGCGATGATGAAAATATGCTTGCAAGTGAAGCTTTGGTGATGATTGAAAAGAAAAAAATTCAGCTATTAGTAGTTACAGATACAGATAAAAAGATTAAGGGTGTATTACACATTCATACCCTTATAGAAAAGGGGATCTCCTAAATGAGA
>WFMY01000210.1 GCA_015488855.1 Helicobacteraceae bacterium | reverse complement strand
GCAGTAGAGACAACACTCCCATCGTAAGGGCTTTTTCTCTCTTGTTTGTCCTCTCTAAGTGTCTCTTGTGAACCAAAGTATATTTTTGCGTGCATCATTTTTCCTCTATTTCTCTAAGAAATTATATCCTTTTAACTATTATCTTGTAAAATACAAACATGAAAAATATACTCATACTTACAACATTACTTATCACCTCCCTTTTTGGGGTAAATCTTAACTGGGAACACAACTACTACAAAGCACTTCATGATGCCAAAGTACAACACAAGGATGTCTATCTTTTTATTGGTGCAGATGATTGTAGGTTTTGTGAAAGGTTTTACAAGACTACACTTTCAAAAAAGTATGTGATGGATAGACTCAAAAAAAAGTTCATCCCTCTGTATATGTCAAGAGATCAACAAAAAATCCCAAATAAATTTGAACGATACGGAGTACCAAGGCATTATTTTTTAACACCAGAGGGAAAGATTATCCATGCAGATAGAGGGAGTCGTGAACCAGATGGTTTTTTCGACATACTTGACGAAGTTGACCTTAAAAAAAGTGATTAAAAAGTTATATTTTCAACTAACTCTATCTCTTTTGGAGTTACGATGAGAGCATCTATCTCAAAATCACCCTCATAATTATTTTTTTTTGTATAGACATGGAGTGTTCTTATGAACTTAGAGAGTTTTGAAGGAGTTATGTTTTGAATAGCCAACTCAAAATCCTCTCCACTCTTCACCTCGATAAAATGCAAAACATCATCTTTTGCAGCTATAATATCTATCTCCCCAAAACGAGAGTAAAAGTTTCGCTCAACGATACTAAAACCTTTATCGTAAAGGAACTCCACAGCTTTGTCTTCAGCAATATTTCCTTTGGCTCTACTCATCTTAATATAACCTTAATGTCCTAGGCAATTTTTTCATAAACTATGATAGCTACTACTTCATTAAAAACTCTTGAAGCTATTATTTTAAGCCTTCTTTGACTAAGATTTTTTTTATAATCTTCATCAAACCAATAGTAATTTAGCTATAATTTTATAAATATTTATTGCCATAATAAGGTCAAACATGAAAAAAATTGCCATAATAGGTCGCCCAAATGTCGGGAAAAGCTCACTATTTAATCGTCTCATAAAAAAACGAGATGCTATCACATCAGATCTGGCTGGAACTACTCGTGATGTTAAAAGACGCGAAGTTATCATCCATGATAAAATGGCACTACTTTTAGATACTGGTGGACTCGACAAAGGTTGTGAGCTCTTTGACAAGATAAAAGAGATGTCTCTCAAAGCTGCTTACAAAGCTGACATTATTCTCTATATGGTTGATGGAAAAGGTATCCCAGAGGATGAAGACAAAAAACTTTTTTATGAGCTCCAAACCTTGGGCAAAGAGGTCTGCTTAGTTGTTAATAAAATAGACAATGACAAGATGAAAGATGAAAAACTTTGGGATTTTTATGAGTTTGGTTGTGATACTATCTTTGGCATCTCTGTATCACACAATCGTGGCACAGTGGATTTACTAGACTGGGTATATCAGCAGATTCCAGAGAGCGATATCATCAAAGAAAATGATGAAGACGAAGAGATACTCATCAGTGAGTCTACGCTTGATGATGAGATAAACGATGAGGACTTTTTTACTCAACATGAAGATGAAGAAGATGATGGATACTTTCATCAAGATATGTTCCTTGATGAAGAAGCAGTGATAGACAACTCAATCTTCGCACAAAATGACAAGATAAAAGAGTTTGATGAAGAAGATGTAAACCATATAAAAGTAGCTATCATAGGGCGGACAAATGTTGGAAAAAGTTCACTCCTCAATGCACTTTTAGGCGAAGAACGCTCAGTTGTTAGTTCTGTAGCAGGAACTACCATCGATCCTATTGATGAGAGCATCGAGTATGGAGACAAGCAAATCACCTTTGTTGATACTGCTGGACTTCGTCGTCGTGGTAAGATAGTGGGTATAGAAAAATATGCACTGATGCGGACAAAAGAGATGCTTGAAAATGCTAACATGGCGTTAGTTGTTCTTGATGCAAGCGAGCCTTTTTTAGACCTTGATGAAAAGATAGCAGGGCTAGTGGATGAAAATCGTCTTGCTTGTATTATCGTACTCAACAAATGGGATATTTCAGATCGTGAACAACACGATAAAATCATCACAGAGCTAAGAGACAGATTCAAATTTTTGGCTTATGCACCCATCATCACTCTCTCAGCAAAAAGTCACCAAAGAGTTGACAAACTCCATGAGATGATACTGCAGATAAACGAAAACTATTCCCAACGCATCACTACATCACAACTTAACGCAGTGATGGATAAAGCGATGCAGCGTCACCAACTTCCAACAATGCATGGGCAGGTCATACGCATCTACTATGCAACACAGTACGAAACACGACCACCAAAGATAGCCATAGTTATGAACAAACCAAAAGGTCTCCACTTTACATATAGACGCTACTTGACAAACAAACTTAGAGAGGCTTTTAACTTTAGTGGAACACCTCTACTCTTTAAAGCAAAGGCAAAAGGGGACAGATAATGCCCTCGATTTTGAGTTCCCGTGAACATTTTCTTCAAAATATTCCATACACTCAGGTCAGGCTCAAAATGGCTTAAAAATCACCAATCCGACAATAATCATAAGTAATATTGTTGGCACTTCATTATATATACGAAAAAACTTTCCATTTCTAACACAATCATCACTTAAGAATTTTTTTCTAAAATGACCAAGTGAAAAAAAGTAACCCATCAAAATTAGCACAAAAAATATCTTAGCATGTAACCAACCATTACCGCTAAAGCCATAAGAATATGCAAGATAAGATCCACTTAGTACGGTCGCCCACATTGCAGGGATACCGATATATTTGTAGATTTTCATCTCCATAACTTTAACAACTTCTACAAAACGAGTATTGTCTATATTTTCAGCATGATAAACAAAAAGTCTTGGCATATAGAACAAAGCTGCAAACCAAGAAATTAAGGAGAGAAGATGAAACCAAAGAACAAAGCTATACATAAAACTTTAAGCGTCTAAAGTTTCAAGTTCTTTTACAGAACTTGTTTTATGAGAAGTCATCTTATCATGTAAACGACGAAGTGCTTTTGTAGCTCTGTCTATTGCCAAATCAATAGCAGCATCTAAATTGTCATCAGTTTGGTTGATAATCACTGGCTCCGCATGAGCGATGTGAATATCAAATTCTATGGATACACCTTGTTTCTCAGCTTGTAGATGTACATTTACTGAAGTAATCTCTAAAGAATATTTAGTAAAACTTTCTATTGCTACTTCAATGTGAGCTTTTGTGTTAGCGTGTAGCGTCATATCTTTTGCGTTAACTTGAATATTCATAATGCATCCTTTAATTTTTTCAAAATTTAAGGAAACCTAGCATCTATTTGTACACTGAGGGAAATAATTTCCTCAGTTACGCTAACACTATGTTTCCTTCGCAGGAAGCCCAATCTCATATCATACCCTTGTGGTACAAGTGAGATTAAAAATCCCTAAAACTCTAAGAGTAAAACTCTCACTCTTTATACTTAAATGATAACACTTTTGATGTTTACTTTCAACTCTTTTGATATAATGTCAAAAAAAATAAGAAGAAGATATATTATGAAACGCGTACTAACGGGAATCCAACCCTCAGGGGATTTACACATCGGAAACTACTTTGGTTCTATCAAACAGATGGTAGAAGCACAAAAAACAAATGAAACATTTGCTTTTATAGCAAATTATCATGCGATGACAAGTGGTTCCAAAGAACTAGCTGAACTTACTATGCAAACCGCAACAGACTTTCTTGCACTTGGAATCGACCCAGAAAAATCTACTTTTTGGGTTCAATCAGATGTCAAAGAAGTTTTAGAACTCTACTGGGTTCTCTCCTCATTTACCCCTATGGGATTACTAGAGAGAGCACATAGCTACAAAGACAAGACTGCAAAAGGGATTGCATCAAACCACTCGTTACTTTCCTACCCAGTACTTATGGCTGCAGATATCTTACTCTATAACTCAGAGATCGTTCCTGTGGGCAAAGATCAAATCCAACATGTAGAAATAGCAAGAGATATTGCAATAAAATTCAACAATGCTTATGGAGATATCTTTACACTTCCAGAGTATCAAGTACAAACAGAAGTAGCAACAGTACCTGGCATAGATGGGCAGAAGATGTCAAAATCTTACAAAAACACTGTAAATATCTTTGGTGAAGAAAAAAAACAACTCAAAACTATCAAAAAAATAGTTACAGAGCAAGTTACGCTTGAAGAACCTAAAAAATTTGAGAATTGCAATGTTTACAATATGGCAAAACTTTTTTTAAATGAAAAAGAACTCATCAACCTACAAAACAGATACACAAAAGGTGGCGAAGGTCATGGACATTTTAAAATTTATCTTGCTGATGTAATGTGGGAATATTTTGGAGAGTATAGAGAAAAAAGAGAATACTATTTAGCACACCAAGAGGAGGTGCGAGATATCCTCGAAACAGGTGCGAACAAAGCCAGAGCAGTAGCCCTTCCTCTCATAGAAAAAATCAGAGCAGCAACAGGAATAAAATACTAATTGAGCTTAATTGTTGTATGTGAGATAGGCATCTTTTGAGACCAAATAGGATCTTGAAGTTTTAATAGATCTCGCACTTCATCATTGACGAGTCTATAAGAGAGTATAACCTTTAGCATGTTTGCCCCTTTGAATGCTTTTACTTTTAAAACTTTTTGCGAATACGCCTTTATTGACATATCTTTAGATTGTTTTTTAGCAAGGTGTGCAATGGTTGGGCGTTTTCTTCTGTCAGTATAATGACGCGTTAGAGAGATGCTCTCTTTTTTTAAAATCTTAGTTTTACTAAAGTAAACTAAATCTATAACTACTTCTCTTGAGCCAAAACCACTTGGTACATTATGAGGAAGTTTATTTTTCAAAATAATCATAAGTGTTGCTTTATTTTGCTTTACCTCTAAAGCTAAAGAGTCTTTAACCATATCCTCAAAGTGAGCTCCCTTAAAGCTATGTACACGAATCTTACGCTTTTTTGCCTTGCCATGGTCTATCTTAAGAGTAGAAGCTACACCAAGCTTTTTTTTACCCATGTGGCACTCAACACAAAGCTTTTTCGACCCTGCAAACTCTTTTTTCATATTTATAAAGGTTAATTTTTTGATCGACCTATCGTTTGCATGGCATACAAAACATAGATTATTTGAATCTTTTGACATAAAATCTCTATATTGCACTTTATGGTAAGGAGAATGTGCATCTTTATATGGTCCACTCATTAAACCAGATTTTGTCCACTCTATTCTATTTATCCCGCGTATTGATTCGGGTTTTTTCTTATGAATCTTATCTATGTTATGACAAACTACACAGTTGATGCCCTCAGATATCGCATCACTTGCAAGTGCTTTATTTACTTTTGAATCTTTATCTAACCCCATCAGGGCATCAATCTCATAATCCATTCCTGAAGATGTAACAGCTACTCTTGGATTGTGACAGGTTGCACAATCAATTTTTACGCCATTGAGACTTTTACGGGACTTCTTACTCACATAATCTATGCTTTTTCTTAGATATTCATCATTTTTATAGTGACTTTTTGAATGCCAAGAATTTTTCCATTCATTGACTATAGGGAGATGACAAGATTTGCATTTAGAGGATTTCGCAAACATTTTATCCACTTTGACAACCGTTGCAGAGTGCAATAGACTTGCACCAAATATACATAACAAAAAATATCTCATCTTTTCACCTTGCCAATAATTAAACCCAAATTATGCAATAAAAGATTAAAAACTTTACCTATCATTGCACACAAGGCACATTCATAAAATCATTGACCTACCAATAAGGTAGGCGCAAAGATTTTCTAAACATCCCTTGTATACAAGCATAGGCAAATTTTAGAAATCCCTATTGCATAATTTGGGTTAAAAACATCACTAGAAATAACTATGTCATATTTTTGTCATAATTGTAGTCAAAAGAAGTTTAAAAAGGGATTATTTCTGCTTATTTAACCAGACCATGAGCCCTTTTTGGGCGTGGAGCCTATTTTCGGCTTCATCAAATATGATTTTAGAGTGTTTCTCAAAAATCTCTTCACTCACTTCAAGATCTCTATAAGCTGGTAAACAGTGTAAAAATTCTGCATCTTTACTCGCATGAGACATAAGTGCATCATCAACCATAAAGCCTTGAAAGATTTTGATGCGTTGCTCTTTTTCATCTTCTTGTCCCATAGAGGTCCAAGTATCGGTTGTGACAACCGTTGCATCTTTGAGGGCAACTTTAGGGTCGTGTGTCGTGATAATAACGCTACCGCTCTCTTTTGCTAATTCTTGTGCATCTGCTAAAATCTTCGCATCTACCTCATAACCTTTTGGTGTAGCGATGCGAAGTTCAAAACCAAGTTTTGCTGCAAGCATCATCCATGAATGTGTCATGTTGTTACCATCACCTACATAAGCTGCTACGATATTTTCAGCCTTATTATGCTCCACCAAAGTCATATAGTCAGCCAAAAGTTGCACAGGATGGAAAGAATCTGTAAGACCGTTGATAACTGGAACCGATGAATACGAAGCAAACTCTTCTATCATAGAGTGCTCAAAAGTACGGATCATCACCATATCACACATTGAGCTTATCACTCGTGCTGTGTCTTTTACAGGCTCCCCACGACCTAGATGTATGTCACGGTTGGAGAGAAAGAGTGCGTGTCCGCCAAGCTGAAACATACCCGTCTCAAAACTTACTCGTGTCCGTGTAGAACTCTTCTCAAAAATCATCCCAAGAGTTTGCATCTTTAACTCTTTTTTATAGACCCCATTTTTAAGATTTTTTTTGATCTCAAGACCAATCTTGATAATCTCTAAAATCTCCTCTTTTGTATAATCTTTGAGTGTTAAAAAATGTCTCAACTTTTCCCCTTATTGGTTTTTTGAAGCATTAATGCAACCTCTTTTGCATGGTAGGAGATGATGATGTCAGCCCCTGCCCTTTTAAAACTTATCATAGTTTCCATCACTACTCTGTCGTAGTCGATAAGGTCTTGCTTTCCTGCCATTTTCAACATTGCGTATTCACCACTTACATTGTAAACAGCCATAGGAAGGGAAGTTGCATCTTTTATCTCACGAACGATATCAAGATATGCAAGAGCAGGTTTTACCATGAGGATATCTGCACCTTGCATCTCATCACTCACAGACTCAGCTATCGCTTCACGGCGGTTTGCTGGATCCATCTGATACGAGGCACGATCTCCAAAACTTGGCGTTGACTCTGCTACATCACGAAATGGACCATAATACCCACTTGCAAATTTTGTAGAGTAAGACATAATAGGAAGATTTGCATACCCACCCTCATCAAGGACATCTCTAAGCGTTGTGATGATACCATCCATCATCCCAGAAGGGGCTATCATATCTGCACCCGCTTTTGCATGGATCAGTGCTTGTTGTGCAGATATCTCTAGTGTAGCATCGTTGTTTACAGTATCTGTTTCATCTATGATGCCACAGTGTCCGTGATCTGTATATTCACAAAAACAGAGGTCTGTCACTACAAACATATCAGCAAAACTCTTTTTTATCTCTCTAACCGCACTGGCAATAATCCCATGTTCACACAAAGAGTCACTCCCTATAGAGTCTTTGACATCAGGAATCCCAAAAAGGATGATGGAGTTGAGTCCAAGTTTTTGTAACTCCCCACACTCTTTTAAAATCTCATCAAGTGACATTTGGTAAACACCGGGCATAGATGCTACCTCTGTTTTGATCCCCTCTCCACCTCTTACAAAGA
The DNA here is from genome assembly GCA_015488855.1 of Helicobacteraceae bacterium. GTDB lineage: Bacteria > Campylobacterota > Campylobacteria > Campylobacterales > Sulfurimonadaceae > Sulfurimonas. The sequence goes on along the minus strand of WFMY01000210.1, from coordinate 4,052 downwards.
GTGGATAGATAAAATCATCCACACTCACATTTGTTTCTCTTACTAAGTTACGAAGGGTTGGGTTTATTCTCGTTCTTCTAAATCTATCAAACATGCTTATTTCCTATTATTTCGCTATAATTTCCAAAAATCTATTTTACCCTTTTTAACTTGGAAATACAATTAATGAATATAAATATCTCAAATGAAGCTAATCTTCCATCGCGTTTTGGACACTTTAAGGTCAAAGCCTTTAAAGAAGGTGACAAAGAGCATCTCGCTATTTATACCGAAAATATAGGAGAGACCCCCATAGTCCGTGTCCACTCTGAATGTCTTACAGGTGATGCCATCGGAAGTCTCAAGTGTGATTGTCGTGACCAACTAGAGTATGCCTTAGAGTTAGCTTCAAAAACAGATGGGATGGTAATCTACCTCCGTCAAGAGGGTCGAAACATTGGACTTTTCAACAAAATCAATGCCTATGCACTTCAAGATGGGGGTCTTAACACCATAGAAGCGAACCACCAACTAGGCTTTGAAGCAGATGAACGAACATATGGGGTAGTAACAAAGATACTCCATCACTTCAACATCCACAAGATCAAACTCTTAACCAACAACCCAGACAAAGTAAACTCTATCAAAGATATAGAGATAGTTGAGAGACTCCCTATCATCATGGAGTCCAATAGTTTTAATCAAGACTACCTCAATGTAAAAAAAGACTCAATGGGACACCTACTCTAAAATTTCACCCTCTATCACCGTAGCATTTTGATCGCTATTATCTACATCTGTTTTATTGATTTGGAGATAGGCTTGACCACTTGTACCTACAGCTTGATACATTTTATCCTCTATCATAATTGAGCCAACGCCTTTCTCCCATTTCTGAGCACTGAGAAAAAAGAGGTCTTTTTTAGTAGGTGAATGCATAAAGATTAGTTCTAATGTATTGTTGAACTTGACCACTATGAGATTATCTTCTGCTTTAATCGCTATACATGGTGTATCTTTTTTTATAATAATCTTTTTGATTTTATCTTGTATGTTGACCACAAGCGTACCATTGCTGATACTTGATGTTTGTGCTGGTACTCGTTTTTGCAACTCTATATCATGAGAGATATAAAACTGAAGATCACATATCTCCGCAGAAGAGAGCTGAAACATCTGAATCATTTTTGAAGTAAAGGGAGTTTTCGGTAACACCATAGGTTCAGGCTCAGGAGCTGGAGGAATTGCAACCGCAACAGGCTCAACTACAGGCTTTGGCTCAGGTCCCACACATCCTAAGAACAAAAAAACTGGAAGTAAAATTACTGCTAAATACTTCATCATCTTCCTTTAATCATTACAGAGTTGTCTGCATTTTGTGTTTGTGTATGTGCGTGTGTAAACCAACTGTTTTTTGTATACATTTTGTCTATACTTTTCAAAACTTTTCTAGGAACAAACACTTGTGCCGTTGAGAGGACAAGGGATGTTTTTATATCTATGATTCTACAGTTTATAGCCATGCCATCTTTGTAGTTTGCGTATGTTCCAGAGAGTGCGTAGGTAATCGTTCTTTGATTTTTCAGATCTTTTATAGCACGAGAAAAAAGATAATCTCCATTTTTGTCTATCTCTATCTGACTCATCGCTTTATAATCAACCACTTTATACCCTCGCACATGCATCTCGTGAATAAGGTTTTCGCTAATTCTTTTTGTTATAGGTGAGGTCTTTTTAAAATCATTCATATCAACTATGGACAAGATAGCTATAGGTGTCTCTTGTAGATTACCAAAATCTTTATTTTGACTCAATTGCTCAGCGATTGAACTTGCGATTATGTTGACATAACCAGCTACATTGACTTTTCCAACATTGTTTTTGTATCTCTTGACATCACTCGCATAACGAAAATCTCCAGCAACCACAACAGACACCATAAAGCTAAGTACCAGCATTAAACTCAATAACTTTTTCATTAGTTACTCCCCTGCAATTTATTTGATCTCACAGTAACAGGAAATGATACCTCTCCATCACACAAATGTAGTTTATAGTTTACAGTTTCAACTTGCAGTTCACCTGCTACCTTTTCTTTGGCAACAGCCTTAGACTCTGCATCCGCTTGGTTTTGACTTCTAGCACAATCTGTATCGGTAACAATTTCTAAATTGTTTATATTGTCACTTGTATGCAGATATTGTGCACGCACTAAACTTGACGCCAGCAATATTAAAATTACTATTTTTTTTGTATTTAACATTATCTCTCCCTAAATTCTACATATATTATCGACTTATTCTCGATTATCTTTAGTCAAGGTAAGCAATGTTATAAATTTTAGGTAAAATTTGATATTATAAGATACCTATTTCAGAGGAAATCGACATGCCTTTAAGCAAAAATGAAAAAATACAACTCAAAAGCTCTCAAGCTATGGCAGAAACTTTCAAACAACTAGAAGCTATGGCAAACATTAGTAGCTGGGAAGTTGATCTCATCACTAAAGAATCTATCTGGTCTGATCAAAGCTATAAAATCTATGGCTTAGATAAACAAACAACCAAACCGAGTTTAGATCTCTTTTTTGAACACATGGTCAAAGAAGATCTACAAAGAGCTAAAGATGCTTTAGTAGATGTTATAGCTTCAGGCAATACTGATTCTTTTGAGTGCTCTTTTGTAGATGGACATGGGAAAATCAAAAATCTCATGCTCAATGCAAAGGTGATCTTTGATGAGGACAATACCCCCATCAAACTCATAGGAACTACTCAGGATGTCACTAAATTGAAACAACTTGAAAAAAAAGCTAAAACTCTCTCAACCATAATGCAAAATACACAAATTGGGATATATATCATAGATTCTTCCTCTTTAAAATATCTTTATGTCAATGATGGGGCTTGTAAATCCTTGGGCTATACAAATGAGGAACTCTTAGGAATGAATGCTTTTGATATAAATCCTTATCTTACAAAAGAGCATGTTCTTGAGTTTGAAAAAGCAAATCCATCTGATGATCATTTATCCATCAGTAGAGCTATCCATAAAAGAAAAGATGGTAGTGAGTACCATATACAATCCTATGCACACAAAATAAACTATCAAGATGCATCCGCTTATGTCGTGTTTGGTACTGATATTACCATCCAAAAAGAGCTTGAAGATCGTCTTGAGTATCAAGCGACCCATGATGCGCTTACAAATCTCCCAAATAGATTCTTATTTGATGATAGACTCACTCAACTCATCAAAATAGCACAAAGAGATTCACAAAAATTTGCACTTCTTTTTATAGACCTCGATAAATTTAAAATTATCAACGATTCACTGGGTCATGCCATAGGGGATGAAGTCTTAAAAGAGGTTGCTTACCGACTTCGTAAAATCATCAGAGGCGCTGACACACTCGCTCGTTTTGGTGGAGATGAATTTACTATTATATTAGGAAACCTTAAGGAGAGTACTATCATCCCTGAAATCTGCCAAAAAATTATTTCTGAGATCAAAAAACCTATTGTTATTGGGGAACATACCCTGCACATCTCTTCAAGCATAGGGATAAGTAAGCATCCAAGAGATTCTTGTGTTAGTGAAGAACTTATTCGGTATGCAGATGTCGCAATGTACAATGCGAAAGAGGATGGGCGAGATACTTATAAATTTTTTAACCAAAAGATGAGTCAAGAAGCCAATGAAAAAGCACTTTTGGACTCCTCCTTGCGAATTGCCATAGAAAAGCAACAGTTTAAGGTGCATTACCAACCTCAGTATAACCTTAGTGAAGACCGCATAACAGGGATGGAGGCCTTAGTAAGATGGGAGCATCCCACACGAGGGCTTATCTCTCCAGCCCATTTTATCCCCATAGCTGAGGAAAATGGTCTCATAGTAGAGATAGACCGTATCGTGATGCGCATAGCTATGAAACAGTTTCAAGAGTGGTATCAAGCTGGTTTAAATCCAGGCATACTTGCACTCAACCTTGCTATGAGACAATTAAATACAGATGACTTCATCGAACTATTGACACAAACAATGCTTGAACTCGATTTTCAAGCACACTGGTT
>WFMY01000209.1 GCA_015488855.1 Helicobacteraceae bacterium | reverse complement strand
TCGGATATAACCTCGCTTTGAGTAGTCTATCTTATCATGTTGCTCAACTTTCTCTTTTTTCTCATAATGCAAAACAATACCATCGTCAATAGTTGGCGTTGGCTCTATACTTTGCGCTATTAAAATAGTCTCATTTTTTGAGAAATCAATCTTTTTATCTACTTTAACTTTTGCAGATAACTTTGAAATAACATCTTCGAGCATCTCATCAAATATATTGATAAGTATTCCTGCTCGAAGTTTTTTATTGTTTATCAAGGTAGAGAGTTCTTGTTCAAAGCCTGAAAAATACTCAAGAGATGAACCAGATTTTATACTAAGATAAACTTTGCACTTAGTTGCATTAGCCCCAACAGCGATATGAAAATCTTTAAAATGATCTGTTTTTTCATCTTTTGTATAAACTTCAATTTCATAAATTTGTTTTATATGGAATTTATTATTTAGCAAAGCACTTGCATCATCAAGCTCATAAAGTTCATCAATTGAAGTCTCTTCCCACTCGATATCTTTTTTTCCCTCACCTAGTCCTGTAAAAGTTTGCACATCAAGGAGGTTAAAATCAATACTTTCAACACTCACACCATTTGTTTGTGCTAAAGAAAGTAACTCTTTGGCTACATTTCTAGTTTTTAAAACAGTTGTGCGAATTTTTTTGACTGAATGTTCATTTGTACTTTTACTTGAACCAAAAAATGCCATAATCCCTACCAAAAATAATTTTTAAAATATTAAACTCTCTATTTTAATCAAATTTTCGTTAAACTTTCGTAAAATAAAGAAATTACCATAAAGAATATTATGTTTAAAACGATTTTTACCAATAGTTTTGGAATACTAACATCAAGAATATTGGGTTTCATAAGAGATTTACTTACCGCAAGTGCACTTGGTGCAAATATATATAGTGATATTTTCTTCATCGCTTTTAAGCTGCCAAACCTTTTTCGTCGCATTTTCGCTGAGGGTGCATTTACTCAAGTTTTTATACCCTCTTTTACTCGTTCTATACATAAAGGTGTCTTTTTAGCCTATATCTTTTCACTCTTTTTGTCTATCATACTCATCTTAAGCATCCTAGTGACCTTACTCCCCCAGCTTGCCACAAAAGCAATGGCGGTAGGATTTGATGCACAAACGATAGAACTTGCTTCCCCCTTCGTTGCCATCAACTTTTGGTACCTACCACTCATCTTTAGTGTCACTTTTTTAAGTACCCTACTCCAATATAAACATCATTTTGCAACGACAGCATTTTCAACTGCCCTCCTTAATATCTCTCTTATCTTCGCACTTCTACTCTCTGAAGATAAAACTGAAGCTGAGATTGTATATTATCTCTCTTGGGGTGTGGTTATAGGTGGGGTACTACAGCTTATCGCCCATATAAGTGCTATATATAAGATGGGATTACTAAAGCTTATCATAGGTGGTTTTAAATATCTCAAAATAAAATCTTCTAAGATAAAAGATGAAACTGCTAAGTTTAATGCACAATTCTTTCCAGCTATTTGGGGAAATTCCACTGCACAAGTAAGTGCATTTTTAGATACTTTTTTAGCTTCTTTTCTCTTAAGTGGTTCCATCTCTTATCTCTACTATGCAAACCGCATTTTTCAACTGCCCCTTGCACTCTTTGCCATAGCAACATCAATAGCACTTTTTCCAAAAGTTGCACGATATATCAAAAATCAAGAAGAACATAAGGCACTAGAGTATCTACAAAAAGCTTTTTGGTTTTTAAGCTTTCTACTGACGGCTTCAACTTTAGGTGGCTTTATACTCTCTCAAGAGATTACAACACTACTCTTTGAGAGAGGTGCTTTTACAAGTGAGGATACACTTCACACTACCTTAGTTTTGCAGATGTATATACTAGGTTTGTTGCCACTAGGGCTTCAAAAGCTACTTCTACTTTGGCTTTATGCGAAACAGATGCAACTTCAGGCCGCTAAAATTGCCACTTTTTCTCTTATGAGTTACATAGTTTTTGCTCTGAGTCTTATCACGCCCATGGGTACAAGTGGATTAGCACTTGCATCAAGTATAAGTGGATTTGTTGGGTTTTCTTTAACAATAAGAACTTTTGGCATAGACAATTTTAAACAACTCCTTTGGAGTAAAAATCTCCTTTACTTACTCGTTGCCTCAGGAGTTTTTATTGTTCTTCTATTTATTTTTAAAAATCTCATGCATAGCTTACTCATATCCTAAAGAGAGTTTTGAATAAAGAGGGCAAGTATTATCAGGAGTATGATTGCTGCTGTTTTATTGTAAAGCTTGTTTGCAAGTATGAACAGAAGCGCTAGCGAAGCTCCACCCATGATAAGCATATCAAACTGAGATGAGACCATATCAATCTTCAAGGGGTTGATAAGCGATGAAGCACCAAGAACCATAGAAAAATTCGCAACATTCGATCCTATGATATTTCCAATACTCATCTCAGCATTTCCTTTTTTGACTGCAACTACAGAAACCACAAGTTCTGGCAATGATGTACCCAAAGAGATAAAAAATAGTCCGATAATCCACTCACTTATACCAAATGCTCTTGCTATATTTGTACCGCTATCAATAACAAAATTTGCACCGCCAATAGTAAACATAAAACCTAAACCAAGAAAGAGAATAGTTCTAAACCAATTAAATTTTGTTTTTTCTAAGGATTCATCTATCTCACCTTCTAAATCCTCTTTGGAATCAGTAAATAAAAACATCAGATAAGCAACCATAAGGAAAATGAAGAGCAACCCATCAAAACGACCTATAACCCCATCTTGAATCATGATAAAAAAGAGAACAAGAGGGAGAATGACCCATGCACTATCTTTTGCAAATAAGTTACGGGACGGATTCATCTTTTTTGCTATGAGGAACACTATACCCAGAACCATAGTGATATTGAAAATCACGCTACCAACAACATTGGCAACAGCCATATCGCTTTTGTGGGCACTTGCAGCCATCATAGAAGCAGCCATTTCGGGTAGGGATGTCCCAAATGCTACTAGAGTAGCCCCTATTACAAAGTGAGAAATATGAAAATGAAGAGCTATTCTTTCTGACTCTTTGATAATAAAATCTGCACCATAAACAAGTGCTGCCATTGCTATAAAAAATATTAAAAAATCCACGATTATCCTTGTGTTCTTACTATTAAGCTTTTTGGTAGATGAAATCTTGCAATAAGCTCGTTTTCTTTGCTTCGCATCTCCCCATCATCAGTTTCATGATCAAATCCTAGCAAATGAAGCATCCCATGAATAAAGAGTAAAGCAAATTCATCATCTTGGGAATGATTTAGTTCTTGAGATTTAGCATACACAAATGCATCACAGATAACAATGCTACCTAGTGGTGCCATTGGCATCTCTTCATAGGGAAAACTTAGGACATCTGTTTCTTTAGCTACGGCTCTTTGTTCTTGATTTATTCTTAGCATCTCTTCTTTATCAACAATATATAATTCAATATATTTTTCACTTAAAAAAACAGCAATATCATTCAAAAAAACCTTATTAACTTCTAAAGAGGTGTTGTTAATTAGTTCAATCATATAAAACTTTTTAAAGTCTTAGTTAAATTATATAATTTCATAGATTTTTCCTAATTTTTTCACAAGATTTATTTCTTTGTTTGAATTTTAACATAAATTCTTTAGCATCATCCTCTTTTTTAGCAAACTTTATAAGATAAAGGCTTGTATGTTAAATGAATTTTGGCTTTTTTTAAAAAAAGAAAACTGCATCAACTGTTTTTAACGCACTAATCGTTATCATTTGGCAATAGTAGAAGCCGCTCTTAATTTAAAAACAACATAGGATTTTAATAAATATGAAATTTACTTTAGAAAAAACATCTGGCAAAGCTCGTGCCTGTAGTATTGTAACAGCACACTCCACCATCCAAACCCCAGTCTTTATGCCTGTAGGGACTTTAGGAAGTGTCAAATCTCTCGATATGGAAGATGTTCTCGATACTCTAGGCGCTGACATCATCCTTGCAAATACTTACCACACTTACCTCAGACCAGGGGATAAAACCATAGCAAAGATGGGGAAACTTCATGGCTTTAGCACTTATCCTAAGAGTTTTTTAACGGATAGCGGTGGTTTTCAAGCATTTTCTCTTAGTGACATCTCAAAACCAAAAAAAGATGGCATAGAGTTTCGCTCTCATATAGATGGAAGCAAACACTTCTTCACACCAAAAAAAGTGATAGACATACAAACAAATCTTGGCTCAGACATCATGATGATACTTGATGACCTTGTCGCTCTACCCGCTACTCAAGAGCGTATCAAAGTGAGCATCGAGAGAACTACTGTTTGGGCACAAGAGTCTATAGACTACTTTAGAACGCAACAAGCCAAGGGCATCTGCACTGAACAAAACATCTTTGCCATCATCCAAGGTGGAACGGACAAAGCCTTTCGAACAAAATCTGCAACAGAGTTATGTGCTATGGATTTTGATGGGTTTGCCATCGGGGGTTTAAGTGTTGGGGAGCTCAACAATGAGATGTACGATACAGTAGAACACACCACACAATATATGCCAGAGGATAAACCCCGTTACCTCATGGGAGTTGGAACGCCTGAAGACCTCATAGAAAATATTGAACGGGGCATCGATATGTTTGACTGCGTTATGCCAACTCGTAACGCAAGAAATGGAACTCTTTTTACCTCTTTTGGACGCATAAATATAAAAGGTGCGAAATTTAAAGAGGATCCCCTACCAATAGATGAAGAGTGTCAATGCCTCACTTGTAAACGCTATACTCGTGCCTATCTAAACCATCTTTTTCGTGCCAAAGAACTTACATACTTTCGTCTAGCAACACTCCACAACCTCCACTACTACCTTAATCTCATGCGTGAAGTAAGAGAAGCTATACTTGCAGACAAGTTTGTAGAGTTTAAAAAAGAATTTTACCTAAAGAGACAAAAATGAACCAAATCTTCATAACAGACCTTGACCATACTTTTTTACGAAGCGATCTTAGCATCTCTGAGTTTTCAAAAAACACTTGGAATACAATGGCGGAGCATCATACCATGGGTATAGCAACTGCGAGAACCTTTCAAAAAGCAGAGCAGTTGTTGCAGGGGCTAAACCTCAATGCCCCGATGGTTTTACTTGATGGTTCACTCCTTGTTGATGCTAACAAAAACATCATTGAAGCGAAGTTCATTAGTAAAAGCATGGGTGATGAGATTATCGCAATTGCAGAGGGTTTAAAACTTTACCCTTTTGTCTTAGCCTTAGAAAAAGAATCTATTGAGAGCGAAACATTTGTCTTTCCAACCAATGGCAATACCTACCAAAAAAATCTTCTCCAACGCTACATAAACGATGATAATTTAGTGCAAATAGACTCACCAAAAGCACAAGAAAAAAACTTTAAAATAGTCTATATGGGAGAGAAAAAAGAGCTTGAAGAACTCTATGATGCACTACACAAAGTTTTTAAAGAGCAACTCAAGTATATCTTAGCACCAGAAGCCTACATGGACTGCTACTTCCTCACACTTTTGCATAAAGATGCAGACAAAGCACATGGACTTAGCACCCTTAACGAGCATCTCGGACTTGACTTCAAAAACTACACAGTTTTTGGGGACAATCTCAACGACCTTGGGATGTTTGAACTTGCACACACCTCCGTAGCAGTTGCAAACGCACAAGATGCTCTTAAAAAGAAAGCTTCTTTCATCTCAGAATTTACAAATGATGAGGATGCAGTAGCACACTATCTCAAAGGTTTTACTTTGTGATTATCCTTGGCATCCTATTTTTTATATTTGGTTTTGTGACTTGGCTCAATGGTTCACTCATCCCTTTTTTAAAACTCATCTTAAACCTTAGTGATTTTGAAGCTTTGTTTGTGACTTTTTCTTTTTATATTGCTTATGTAGTGATGGCACTGCCAATGTCTTACTTGCTTAATCGTTATGGTTACAAAAATGGGATGATGATGGGTCTGGCTATCATGAGTGTTGGCTCCCTTCTTTTCATCCCAGCAGCTCTTTATGCGACCTATTCTCTTTTCTTAACTGCCCTTTTTACACTTGGCTCTGGTCTTACCATACTCCAAACTGCTTCAAATCCTTTTGTAGTAGCCTTGGGCGATAAAAAAAGTGCTGCAAAACGCATAAGCATCATGGGTATCATTAACAAAACCGCAGGGGTACTTGTACCTCTACTCTTTACAGCTCTTATCTTTTCAGATATCAATAGTTTCGATACAAGCCATCTCACACAACTCGATAAAGATGCACTTGCTTCAAGACTTATCACTCCTTATCTCATCATGGCGATTACCCTTTTTGGGCTTATAGGACTTGTGAAATTTTCAAATCTTAAAGAGATAAGTTTTGAACAAGATGATGCACAAAAGAGGACAAATATCTTAGCTTATCCTCAAGTTGTTTTTGGTGCAATAGCTCTATTTTTTTATGTCGGCATAGAGGTGATAGCTGGAGACACCATCGGTCTTTATGGTGCTTCTTTAGGTTTACAAAATTACACTATGTTTACCTCTATCACCATGGTTTTTATGGTTGTAGGCTATACTCTTGGGGTCTTTTTGATACCCAAGTTTCTCTCTCAAGAAAAAGCACTGCTACTTTCTGCTCTCTTTGGAATGCTATTTTTAGTTGGAATACTCAATACTTATGGTGCACTAAGCCTATTTTTTGTGGCTACACTAGGACTCTCAAATGCACTCATCTGGCCTAGCATTTGGCCACTTGCCCTTGATGGCTTAGGTAAACATACAGCTCAAGGGAGTGCTTTACTTATCATGGGGATAGCTGGAGGAGCAGTTCTCCCTCTAGCCTTTGGTAAGATTGCAGATATAAGCTCTATAAAATACGCCTATACTTTAGGTTTTATCTGTTATGGATTTATACTTTACTATGCTCTGAGTGCTCACAAAAAGAGGTCTTGGTAAAAGAGACAAAAAAAGCTAAAGAACAGGAAGATTCATTC
>WFMY01000208.1 GCA_015488855.1 Helicobacteraceae bacterium | reverse complement strand
AGTGAAAGAAAGTTCTGAAGTATTAGCAAGAAAATATAGACCAACAAACTTTGATGAACTCATTGGTCAAGAGACTATTGCACAGACTCTCTCTCTAGCCTTAGATACAAATAGACTCTCTCATGCTTATCTCTTTTCAGGTCTCAGAGGGAGTGGAAAAACTTCAACCGCTCGTATCTTTGCTAAAGCACTCAACTGTGAAGAGGGACTTTCTCATCAGCCTTGTGGTGTGTGCTCCAGCTGTATCAATGCAAGCGAAAATCGTCATGTTGATATCATAGAGATGGATGCCGCGAGTTCAAGAAAGATAGATGATATCCGTGATCTCATAGAACAAACAAAGTATAAACCAGCTACAGCGAGATATAAGATATTTATCATTGATGAAGTGCACATGCTCACCAAAGAAGCATTTAATGCACTTCTAAAAACATTGGAAGAACCTCCAGCGTATGTAAAGTTCATCTTAGCAACAACTGACCCTCTCAAGTTGCCAGCTACTATTTTAAGTCGGACACAACATTTTCGATTTAAAAGTATAGCTCTTAGTAAAGTGATAGACCACTTAGCCCATATTCTTAACTTGGAAAAGATCAAATATGAGATGGATGCACTCGAAATTTTAGCACGGAGTGGAGGTGGAAGTTTAAGAGACACTCTAACCCTCCTTGACCAAGCCATCATATACTCAAATAACTTTGTTAATGTAAATACCGTTACAGATATGCTAGGTCTTGTTGACCCTCAGTTTATTGCACAAATTTTTAATGCTGTTTTTGCAAAAGACTATGCAAAAGTCGTTGAGTTTACTAAAATACTTGATGATTATGAGAGCGAAATGGTTGTTGATGAGCTGATCGCCTACATCAAAGAACGCATGTACGCCAATGATGCTCTCTTTTCTACTCTTGTAATTGATAGATTTTTTAGAATTCTGAGTGAGTCAAAATCACTTTTTGCCATCAATGCAGATGGTTCTTTTGTACTAAGTCTTATATTTTTTAAAATGATAGAAGCCCTACGCATCAAAGAGATAGATGTGATGATAGAATCACTCCAAAAAGAGATAGATAGACCAGATTTAGGTGCTATAGATCTTAAAATACAAGAGCAAACACCTGTACTCAATATACCACAAAACAAACCAGAAATAAGTAATCTTACAGAGAGAGACCCCAATCTTAAAAAGTTTCAAAATTTAATAGATCATATCAAAGATCGAAGTGCCAACTTAGGAAAGTGTTTTGAAAACTCCATAGAGTTTGTCTCCTATAAGAATGAACAACTCACATGGGAAAGCTGTCCAAATCAAGAGTGTAAAGATGCTCTTACACATGGTTTTTCAGTAATCAAACAACTTGTAAGAGAAGAATTTGGATTTGAAACAAAAATAAAACATATCCCTTGTACGAAAGTAAATATTAAGCAACCTACCATGCAAGAGCCACAAAGTACCTCTATGGTTGAAGATGCAGAGATAGGAGGTAGTGCTTCTTGCGTGACAAACTGCGAGACGCCAGATAGCACAAAAGAGATAGATTCCAAAGATATAAAAGATGAACCGATGGTTGCAAAAGCTATAGAACTCTTTGAAGCAAATAAGATAACAATACAATCAAAAATTTAATTATTTGTTCAATCTTTTAATGACATTTTTAAGATATAAAGAGATTTGAAGAAACTCTGCATAGTATTTGATATTAATGCTACTAGTATATTTTTTGTGAGAAATATCTAAGATATACTCACTTAACTCTTCCACATCTTCTATCAGTTCGTCATTTTGTTTTTTTAGTAGATAAAAGAGGGTAAAACTCAACAAAAACAGACTACTTCCTAAGATAAAAAAAACAATACTTAAACTAGCAGTATCCGAGACAAGTGGTTTTATAAACCTATAAGAAATATATAAAACTGTAAAAATACCAACTAAAATGCCTAGAAGATATTTGAGTTTTACCTGCTCTTTAATCTCTTTCAACTCTCTACCTTATAACCAACACCAAATACATTTTGTATCGTGTCTCTTGGCAATTTTTTTCGTAAATTTTTAATAATAGTTTTGAGAGCATCTATCTTGTCATACTCATTTTCATACCAAACTTCCATGATAATATCTTCATAAGTTAAAATTTTATTTGTATTTGTAAAGAGTAAAGAGAGTGTTTTTCTCTCTTTGTTTGTCAGCAAAGTAGGTTCATCTTCTTGAAGCAGTTCTTGTGTCGTGAAGTCCCAAAAGAAAGATTCTTTTAAAATAAGTACCTCTTTTGATGCAACATCAAAACTTGCAAGTTCCGAGATGGCCAGATCAAGAGCATTTTTAAGAGATGTGCGGTTGACTGGCTTTACAAGATACTTTGTTAGCTTCAAAGATGTCGCCTCAAGCAGATACTTTTGTTCAGTATGTGCAGTCAACATGATAGCTTTTACAGAGTGGTCTCTCTCTCGTATTTTAGCAAGAAGCTCTAACCCATTTTGTTTTGGTATATTCAGATCAACGATAAGAATATGAGGCTTTTTCTCTTTATAAATCTCATACGCTTTTTGACCATCTTCAGCCTCATATACATTTGCAAAATATCTCTTAAGATATTTTACATAGTTTTTTCGGATAGCCTCTTCATCTTCGACAAATAAAATATCAAATTTTTTTACCCTATTACTCATTAGATATCCTTTGAATTATCTCAAAACAAGCACCATCTTGAGTATTTTTTACATTGAGTTCACCGTTTAAACTCTCTTCAACTATGAGACGCGAAATATATAAACCGAGTCCAGTACCTTGAGACTTATGCTTTGTAGTAAAATAGGGATCAAAAATATTTTCTATCACAGTTGCGTCTATCCCACCAGCATTGTCACAAATAGTTATAGATATACTCTCATCAATTTTTTTTGAATTTATAGTTATTTTAGCATTTTTAATCTTATTTTGCATGAGGGCATCTTTGGCATTATTTAAGATAGATACTATCACTTGTTGCAACTCATTGGGATAACCTATACACTTGAGAGTATTATTGAGATTTGTCTCAACCTCTATATTGTTGTATTTTAAATTTCCTTTTAGGATGTAAATTGAACGCTGTAGCAACTCATGCATCATAAAGGATTTTTTCTCTTTATTTGGCTCAAAAAAGTTTTTAAAATCATCTATTGTTTTTGACATATACTCTGTTTGAGATTCTATTTCTAAAAGTTTTTCTTCTATATCAATACTTTTAATACCCTTGTCAAAAAGCATATCATCAACCAACAATACGGCAGAGTTTATCTGAGAAAGTGGTTGTCGCCACTGATGCGCTATATTTTCTATCATCTCACGCATCGATACAAATTTAGCTCTTTGAGAGAGTAGTTTATCTTTTTCTTTTAATTTTTGTGCTTCAAGTTCAAGCAAGTTTTGTGAAATTATTTTTTCTTTTTCAACTAAATAATTTTTTTTCAATACTAAGATTATCATCATAAATATCATGACCATAAACTCTAAAAAAATCTCATAGGATGTCGCTTCAAACACCAAAGAGAGATACACAATCAAGCTTGATAGCAACACTCCAAAAAAAATATTTTTTAAATTTCTTTTCATAGTAGTATTTTATCAAAATATTCAAAGATTTTATAAGCAAAATTGGTTTATAATGATATTGCATAATTTGGGTTTAAGAGGAGTTGGTTTGTTTGTTTCATTGTATAATGCCTATGTGCATACAAATGCCAACGATAAAACCTCAAAAGTAAAACAAAACAAAGAACAAAAAACTTCAGAGAGCTTTGCTGCAAGATTTTTAAATAAACCTATATTAGCAAAAATTAGTTCTCACACAACCCCTATAAACTATCTGCAAAATGCCAATACATTTAAGAACAAACAAAAACTACAACCAGATTTAGCCTTAAAAAAAGGTTTACTTAAGACAAGTAAATTCAACGCTTCAAGTGCTATAAAAAATGCAAAAATAGCCTACAGAGAAAACTCGACAATATTTTCTATAGTACCAAAGCCTCAGCAAGTGTTAGGACAGATAAGAACTCCAAAATATCCACAATCGGCGATTAACACCTACTTAGCAAACGACAAATACTACCAAACAACTGCTTAGTCTTCTATCCAAGCCTCAGTTTTTATCACCCTAGCATCATCAAATATTTTTAGCTTATATGCATGAGAACATCTTCCATCTTCTAAGTCCATGATAGCCATTTGCATGATTTTTTTACATTTTTTAGGGATATCAAAATGCCCTTTCATCCCAGTTAAGAACTGTTTTAAGGGAACTTTTGCATCCATACCAATCACATTGTCCCGACAACCTGTCAGCCCCATATCACTCAAATATGCCGTACCATTTACAATCTGAAAATCATCACTTGAGATATGCGTATGTGTCCCTATGATAGCACTAACTTTACCTTCAAAGAGCATCATCATACCACGCTTCTCACTACTCGCTTCAGCATGAAAATCTATAAATATATTGCTAATGCCCTGTATATGAAGAGCATCCACTGTCTCTTTAGCACATCGAAAAGCATTATCACTCATAGGCATAGCATAAAAGCCCATCAAGTTAAGGACAGCTAACTTCTCACCGTTAATCTCATAAACCTTACATCCCGTTCCCTCAACACCTTTAGGATAGTTATGGGGACGAAGTATCTCATGTGTATCAAAAAGGGCAACAATCTCTTTTTTATCCCAAGAGTGATTGCCCCCAGTCATCACATCTATGCCAAAACCTAAAAGCTCATTCGCATTTTTAGTCGTGAGCCCAAAACCATGTGATGCATTTTCATAGTTAGCTATCACAAAATCAATTTTTTCTTCTTTTTTTATTCTTAGTAAATGCTCTTTAAGCATATCACGCCCAGGGCGTCCAACAATATCACCTATAAATGCTATTCTCATATCTATTCTTATTATTTTATTTTTGAAAGTATATCCTATTTATCTCTTGAGAGAAAAATATGATACACTATCTAAAAAGATTACAAAGTAAAGCCTATGTTTACACACTCTTACGAAGAACTTCAAACTGCTGTTGAGATATTTGGACTCATTGGCTTAGAAAGTCGCAATGAGATCAAAAAAAAGTATCTCAAGCTCTCAAAAGAGTTCCATCCTGACAAAGAGGGTGGATCTAAAGAAAGATTTCAAGAGATCATAAAGGCACATGATATTTTAATGGAGTATCTTGATGGGTTTAAATTTAGATTTACGAAAGAAGAGTTCATCAACCAGTATCCATTCTCGAAAATAGGTTCTGGGGATTGGATATATAAAAGCAACTAAAGCACTTTAGGTTTATTATTCCTAAGATAAAAAAGTACCGCTTTAATGATGTCATCATCATCTTTACTCTCTGACTTAATGCTCTCTTTTGAGGTATTTTGATAAACAAAAGTGATGTTTTGTCCATAGTTTGATACTGTTTTGATGCTCTTGTCAAGTGAGAGCAGTTTGATAACCATCAATTCAAAAAAGTTATTTGTTTGCTCATCTAACTCCCCAAATCTATCTATAAGCTCTTCTTGTATCTCATAAACCTCAGCAGGCAACTCGCAGGAACTCAGGCGTCTATATATATCTAAGCGAAGTCTATCTTCACCTACAGTTTCATCACTTATATACGCACTGATAGTGAGTTTTATATCTACTTTAGCGCGTTTAGTTTCCACTGTATTTGAAAGTTGTTTAATGGCATCTTCGAGCATTCTAAGGTAGAGTGAATAACCTATATTTTTGATGTGTCCACTCTGTGCATCTCCAACGAGATTTCCACCACCACGAATCTCCAAGTCATGATAAGCAAGGACTGAACCACTCCCTAAAAAAGAGTTAGACTCAAGTGCTAAAAGTCTTTTTTTCGCTTCATCTGTTAAGTTTTCTTTGGACTCTACTATAAAATAGGCAAAGCCCTCATAACTTCCACGCCCTACTCTACCACGAAGTTGATGCAAGTCGGCTATACCAAATCTGTCTGCACCATCAACTAAGATAGTATTGACTCTTGGCATATGAATACCTGACTCTATGATGGAAGTTGCTATCATCATATCATACTCTCCAGCTTCAAATTCTAAGAGCTTCTTCTCCGTCTCGACCGCTGAGATTTTGGAGTGGAGCATCACCACCCTTAATTCTGGAAGGATCGCTTTTATCTCACCGAGCTTGATCGGCATGTGGTCGATAGAATTATGGATATAAAAAACCTGCCCACCACGACGAATCTCTCGCAGGATAACCTCTTTGATGAGTTTTTCATTATACTCTTTAACAAAGGTTCTCACACCTTGCCTCTCACTCGGAGGGGTAAGTAACTGGCTCATAGTTTTAATAGAACTCATCGCTTGGTTGAGCGAACGAGGGATAGGGGTAGCACTCATACTGAGGAGATGGACAGTATGATACAACTCTTTTATCTTCTCTTTTTGCTTCACTCCAAACTTATGTTCCTCATCTATGATGACAACACCAAGGTT
>WFMY01000207.1 GCA_015488855.1 Helicobacteraceae bacterium | reverse complement strand
GCCACACTATAACTCTCAGCTCGTCCAACTATCTCTACGATTTTGGCTGAGGGGGCACCACGCTTACCAAGTAATCTTTGGGCAATAACTAAATCACCCTCTTTGGATTCCATAAGGTCACCTTCTCCTATGAGGAGGTCACGAGAGAGTTCACCTAGGAGATTAAGGTAGGCTGTTCCTTTTTGGACTATTCCAAGTGTTCCAGCACGATATTTAGAGTTAAATCTATAAAGACTTCCTTTTTTTGTAATATATTTTTTTACTAAAAAATTATTGAGTGTGGAAGATTCTTGGGGGGTTACATCGAGCTCACTCAAACCATGAGTGAGTCTAATAAGAAGAGATTTCAATGTGTTAGTTATATAGCACTCTCAAGTGCATTCTCAAAACTTTGCATATCTAAAGAGTATTTTGTGACTAACTCTTTAGCAGCTGCTAAACTTTTCTCTGTTGCTACTCCGTTAATAGGGATTGCAATACGAACGACATGAAGGATTTGTGCAGGTTTTTTATCTTCTTCAAGTGCGAGTTCTGGTTCTTGGCAATGAGCGATAGTATCTACAAGTCCCTCTTCAAATTTCCATAGTTTAAAGATGGTTGCACTCACTTCTGGAGTATTTGTTCCTATGATTTGCATCTCTGCTGCTTCAACATCTTGTAACTCTGTTAAGGCACTTTTAAACTCTTCAACCTTACCATCGAGCATGATTTGTTGTGCAATGATAACTTTACCTATCTCTACAAGAAAAGCTGCTGGTGAGAGAATGCCCATAAGTTTGTTCTCTTTTTTTACGCACCATGCCGTCATGAGGGCATGTTGTCTTTTTGAGAGTTGTGAAAACATCTCATTTGTGATACCGTAAGGGGAGAGATCAAGTGCGAAACTTTTTTTAACAATAGATGCAAGTGCAAATCCACGAACCGTACCCATACCAAATAAACCAACAGCTTGGCTGATAGCATTAATCTCACGAGAGAAACCATACAAAGGGGAGTTTGCAGCTTTAAGAATGTCTGCAGTTAAGAGTGGATCTTTTTCAAGAATTTTTACCATATCATTAAAGCTAGAGTTTGGATCTTGATATACCGCTTCAATCTGCATTGCAGATTCTGGTAGTGGTGGAAGTTGTTTTATCTTTTTAAGTATCTCTTCAGTCATAATTGTCTCTTTTATTTTTAATATATACAATTATAGTATATTGACATAAATTATTTCTGAATATTTACAATAATCTGTTATTATTTTTGTCTAAAAATATAAAAAGACTTCTTCCCTCTGAGATACCTCTAGGTTATGTAAGAAGTCTAAAGGAAAAAAATGCACAAAGAAGCAATGCTTACGCAACTTGGTTATGTCGCTAATGACGCACTACTTAAACAACTTCAAAATATAGAAGAAAATACTGTAGGGTATGATAAGATAAAAAAGCATATTATAGATCTTCATGAACACCTCAAAGTAGATAATGGCTATGTAGCCCTCTCAAATTCAAATGATTATTTTAAGATTAAAGTAGAGTCATTATCTCAAGAGTTAGCACAAGAAGCACATGCTAAAATAAAGCATTTTTGTGAGAAATATAAGGTCAATATTGAAAAAATTGACAACAAAGATACCTACTACATTTTAGGATTTAAACATAACTAAAGAACCTATATCTATAGAGGGTTATGACCTGCTGATACAAGAGTTTAAGTTCTTGCTTGAAGAGGAAAAACCTAAAGTAGCTCAAGAAAAACTTGTTGCCGCAGCCCAAGGTGATAGAAGTGAAAATGCTGACTATCACGCGGCAAAAGAGAAACTTCGTTTCATAGATAAGCGTTTATTTTATCTTAACTCCATGATACAAAAATCACAAATCATAGACCCCTCCTTATCCCCTCACACGCAAGTGCGGTTTGGTTCAAGTGTTAAACTCATAGACATAGATACTGATGAGGAGGAACTCTATACAATAGTCGGAGTTTTAGAGTCAGAAGTTGAAAATGGACTTATATCTATTCATGCCCCTTTAGCAAAGGCGATGCTCTCTAAAAAAGTTGGCGATGATTTTAAGGTAAAACTTCCAAATTGCACGAAAGAGTATGAGATAGAAGATATTTTTTATAAAAATATTTTTACACTTAAAAAAGTTATACGAACTAAAAAAGAGTTTAGATTCCATTAAAAATTCAAATAACTTTTACTCTCCTTTAGGTATAATCCATTTTTAAAAACTAAAATTTAGGATTCCATTGTGAGCCAACAATTACCAGATATAGAGACTCAACTAGAAAATCATAAGTTAAGTCAAGATGATTACACCCATATAAAAGAGATTTTAGGTCGTGAGCCAAACCTTGTTGAACTAGGTGTCTTTTCAGCTATGTGGAGTGAACACTGCTCATACAAGTCATCAAAAGTACACTTAAAAGGTTTTCCGACCAAAGCACCATGGGTTATCCAGGGTCCTGGTGAAAATGCTGGTGTTATTGACATTGGTGATGGTTATGCTGCTGTATTTAAGATGGAGTCACACAATCACCCAAGCTTTATAGAACCATATCAAGGCGCAGCTACTGGTGTTGGTGGGATTATGCGTGACATTTTTACTATGGGCGCTCGTCCTATCGCAAATCTCAACGCCCTTCGTTTTGGTAATATTATGAATGACGATAAGATCTCTTCACATCAACGCTACTTAGTTCGTGGAGTTACAGAGGGCATCGGCGGTTATGGTAACTGCATGGGTGTGCCTACTATTGGTGGTGAGACAAGTTTTGATGAGTGCTACAATGGAAACATCCTTGTCAATGCTTTTACATTGGGTCTCGCAAAATCTGATGAGATTTTTTATGGTAAAGCTGAGGGTACTGGTAACCCTGTAATGTATGTAGGTGCAAAAACAGGTCGTGATGGTCTCGGTGGTGCTGTAATGAGTTCTGATAGTTTTACTGAGGAGTCCAAATCTCTTCGTCCAACTGTTCAAGTGGGTGATCCATTTACAGAAAAACTTTTACTTGAAGCATGTTTAGAGCTTTTTAAAACTGACTTTGTAATTGGTATCCAAGATATGGGGGCGGCTGGTCTTACCTCTTCTTCATTTGAGATGGCTGGGCGTTCAGGCTCTGGAATGATCATGCACCTAGATAAAATCCCTGCTCGTGAAGAGGGGATGAGTGCTTATGACTTTATGCTTTCAGAATCTCAAGAGAGAATGCTCTTGTGTGCTAAAAAAGGTTCAGAACAAGCTATCATTGATATCTTTGAAAAATGGGACTTAGATGCCGCGGTTGTAGGTGAGGTGACAGATACAGGAAATATGGAACTCTTTTGGCATGGCAAAAAATGTGCTGAGGTTCCAGTAGATCCAGTGAGTGAAGAAGCCCCAGAATTAAATCGTCCTATGAGTAAACCTACTTACTTAGATGCACTAGCAAGTGTGAGCATCCATGATTTTGATAAGGTTAGTAACCAAGAAGCTTTTGAAACACTTACAAAATCTATGGAGGTGGTAGATAAGTCTTGGATATATACGCAGTATGATTCTATGGTACAAACTAACACTATCAAAAATGGTGGTATGCTTGATGCATCTGTAGTCCGTGTAAAAGAAAATGGCAAAGCTTTGGCAATGAGTGCTGATTGTAATGTTCGTTACTGCTACATCGACCCTAAAGGTGGTGCAGCAGCAGCTGTTATGGAAGCAGGGCGTAATGTTGCCATGAGTGGTGCGCGTCCACTCGCTGTGACTGATTGTCTTAACTATGGTAATCCTGAAAATCCTGAGGTTATGTGGCAGTTTGGAGAGGGTTGTTTAGGTATCAAAGAAGCATGTGCCCAGCTTAGCACTCCTGTTATCGGTGGGAATGTTTCTCTTTATAATGAAACAAATGGTGTCTCAGTTTTTCCAACACCCTCTATAGCAACAGTTGGTGTCAATGATGACCAAAACAATGTTTTAATGTCTAGTTTTCAAAAAGAGGGTAACTTACTCTACCTAGTAGGGGAGAGTGCATCAGAGTTTGGTGGAAGTCTTTATATGAAAGAGATTTGCGATACAGTTGCAGGAGAACTTCCTAAGATAGACTATAAAAAAGAGTTAGCTCTTTGGGATTTGGTGATAGAAGCTAACAAGAAAAACTTACTAGAGTGTGCCAAAGATGCCTCTTCTGGTGGTGTAGCTATTGCCTTGGCAAAAATGGCTGCAACAAGCTCTCTTGGGTGTGATATTACTATGACTGTAAAGGATGAGCGAGATATTTTTTCTGAGTCTATGAGTCGTGCTATCATCGAAGTAAAACCTGAAAATGCACAAGCGTTTGAAGTGATGCTTGAAGGTATCTTCTTTGAGAAAATTGGAACTGTTGGTGGGGAGAGTATCGAGGTAAATGATGTAAAACTAAGTTTGGAAATTTTAAAATCTAATTATTTTAACACATTTAAACAGATTCTAGAGCAAGATATCTAATTTAAGTATATGTTAATCCAATATCAAGTAACATGTTAATAATTATGAAAAAGTTCTTTTTGAGTTTAATATCTATTGGCATCATTACAAATCTCTCTGCAAACAGTATTGCAACTTTTGCACAGCAGCTTAACCTTTACCCTGGGACAAAGGCAACTGTACAGTGGGAGAGAGTTTTCTCTAGTAAGAGAAGATTGAAGCGTTATGGTTTAGATAGATTGGCTTATGATAAACTTGTAAGATTAAAATATTATCTTATAGAACATGCTGCAGACTCAAAGCAGCCAATAGTTCCTGGATTGTGATTATGAAAAAACTCCTTCTTATCGCTTGTGTAGTTATACCGTTGTTCGCAAATGAGACAGACCTAGAGCTCAGACTGAAATCTCTTGAATCTCAAATACTCCAATTAAAAGTTCAAGCCAATAATAATAGTGAAGACTTAGATGAGTATATCCCCATTGTCGAAAAAGTAGAAACTAAGAGCATCTTAGATGTTCTTAGTTTTACTCCAGAGTTAGAACTTCGTATGAATAAGATGAATTATAAACTTGGTAATATAGAGGGAGAAACACAGTCTAAGAGACAAAATTATAACAAAAATTTTGCACCAGCACTTACAGCAAGGTTTAACCTGAGTATGGATGCTAAGATAGATGATAAAGTAAATTTTCATGGGCGTATGCTTTTTGTTCACTCCTCTGAGTCTAATCAAAGGTTATGCATCCTCTCAAAAGATATTAAGTCTTCCTCTTCTACAACAGGGATGGAGTTTGATAGAGCTTATGTCGATTACACCCCAAATAAGGGTTCAAAGTATGAGTTTACTTTCTCTTTTGGAATACTCCCAACTACAGGTGGGACACCTATGAATTTTGCAAAAAACACACCAAGAAAATCTATGTTTCCCGCTTTAGTCTTTGATATGAATAGTTACGGGCTTATCGGGACACAGAAATTAGCAGAAGATACTTTCTTGCGTGCTATCTTTGCAAAGGGTTATACTCTTAACCCAAATATGTTTCCTTATCAGTGTAATCGAGAAAATATTGACAATGCAAATATTGCAGGTTTATATTTTGATACTAAATTAGGTTTTCTAGGTCAATCTCTTCTTTCTTTTGGTGTAAACTATATAGGTGATTTAAAAGCACATCCTTACTTGGGTCCAAATATTAGTGCTACTAATTCAAAAATACTTGGAAATATGATCACTTACGGTCTAGGCTTAGATGCTCAAAATATTCTCGGTAGTGGTATCACTCTCTTTACGCATCTTGCTTCTTCACATCCATCTGGAAATGGAGCCAAAGAGTCTTACCCAAGTTTTTCAACTGCTCCTTATGCTAGGGGGACTATGTTACAAGAAAATGGTTATGCTTATTATGTGGGAACTAAGATTGAGATTGCTCAAAGCTTTAATCTTGGTCTTGAGTACAATCATGGAAGTAAATATTGGTTTGCTGCAACACAAGGCGCTACAGATGTCTTTAACAAACTTGCTACCCGTGGAAATGTCACTGAGATATATTCAACATGGAAATTT
>WFMY01000206.1 GCA_015488855.1 Helicobacteraceae bacterium | reverse complement strand
ATGGTAGAAAGATACTCCCGCCCAGAGATGGCAGAAAAATGGACACAATATGCACGATATGCTGCATGGTTAGAAGTAGAAAAAGCTGCTGTAAAAGCTTGGGCGAGACTTGGTAAGATTCCTCAAGATGATGCAGATAAGATTGTAAAAAACGCAACCTTCTCCGTAGAGCGCATAGAGGAGATAGAAGCGGTAACCAAGCATGACCTTATCGCTTTTAACACAAGTGTCTCAGAGAGCCTTGGTGACGAGTCACGCTGGTTTCACTATGGTATGACATCTTCTGATGCAGTTGATACGGGTGTAGCACTGCAGATGAGAGACTCACTCAACATTATCATATCTGATGCAAAGATGCTTATGGAGTCCATCAAAAAGCGTGCAATGGAGCATAAAATGACTCTTATGGTTGGTAGAAGTCATGGTATCCATGGAGAGCCTATCACTTTTGGTCTTACACTTGCTGTTTGGTATGATGAAGTTGCACGCCACCTTTTAAACCTTGAACAGACTATGGAAGTTATCGCTGTTGGTCAAATCTCTGGAGCTATGGGTAACTTTGCACACGCACCACTAGAGCTTGAAGAGTATGCAATGGCTGAGTTAGGTCTCAAACCTGAACCATGTTCAAACCAGGTAGTGCATCGTGATCGTTATGCAAGACTTGCTACTGCTTTAGCACTCCTTGCATCATCAGTAGAGAAGTTTGCAGTGCAAATAAGACATCTACAAAGAACAGAGGTTTATGAAGCAGAGGAGTATTTTGCAAAAGGGCAGAAGGGAAGTTCCGCTATGCCTCACAAACGAAACCCTATCCTTACTGAAAACATCACAGGTCTAGCTAGAATGATACGAGCTTACGCAGCACCTGCAATGGAAAATGTAGCACTCTGGCATGAGCGTGACATCTCCCACTCTTCTACAGAGCGTTTTTGGTTGCCTGATGCTTTCATCACTATGGACTTTATGCTCCATCGCTTTAACAATGTTATTGCCAACCTTACAGTCTTTCCAGAAAATATGATGAAAAACCTTAACCTAACGGGTGGGCTTGTTTTCTCGCAACGCGTTTTACTTGAACTTCCTCTTCAAGGTGTGAGTCGTGAAGATGCTTACAAAATTGTTCAAAGAAATGCTATGAAAGTTTGGCAAGAGATACAAGCTGGTCGTGCAACTACAAATGAAAAAGGGGAGTCTCTTTATCTTAACCATCTTTTGGCAGATGATGAGTTAAGAAAGTCACTGAGCGAAGAGGTGATTCGTGAGTGTTTTAACTACGACTACTATACAAAAAATGTTGATGCTATTTTTAAGAGAGTTTTTGCATAAATAATGCAAAAATTTCAACTAAAAATTATTCTTATTTCGATAAAATCTATAACTTAATTCTTCGAGTATTTTCGATAGTCAAGTAGTTATAATTTATTAGGGAAGTATATGATCACAGTTATAAAACGAAATGGTAGAACAGAACCATTGGATATCTCAAAAATTCAAAAATACACATCTGCAGCTGTTAAAGACTTAGACAATGTAAGCCAAAGTGAACTTGAGGTTGATGCACAGATCCAATTTCGTGATGGGATAACCTCTAAAGAGATTCAACAAACACTCATAAAGACCGCCGTTGACAAGATAGATATTGATGCTCCGAACTGGACTTTTGTTGCATCAAGGCTTTTCATATTTAACCTTTACCATCAAGTCAATGGTTTTACTGGCTACTGCTCACTTGAGAACTATTTTGAGCGTGGTGTTAAAAATGGTCGCATCCTTTTAGGCTTAAAAGAGATGTATGACCTTGAGCGACTTGAAAAAGAGTTAGTGCCAGATAGAGACTTTCAGTTTAACTATCTTGGTGTGAAAACTCTTTACGATAGATATCTCATAAAAGATAGTGATGGTAACCCTATAGAACTCCCTCAACATATGTTTATGGCTATTGCGATGTTCCTTGCACAACGCGAAGAAAACAAACATGAATGGGCTATCAAATTTTACCACATGATAAGTCAGTTTGAAGTGATGCTAGCAACGCCTACACTCTCCAATGCAAGAACAACAAGGCATCAGCTCTCCTCTTGCTATATTGGTTCTACACCTGATAATATCGAGGGTATCTTTGACTCTTACCAAGAGATGGCTATGCTAAGTAAGTTTGGTGGAGGTATCGGTTGGGATTGGACTGGTATCAGAAGTATGGGTTCATTTATAGATGGACATAAAAATGCAGCTGGTGGAACTGTACCATTTCTCAAAATAACAAATGATATTGCTATTGCCGTTGATCAATTAGGAACTCGTAAGGGTGCTATCGCAGTCTATATGGAACCATGGCATATAGACATCAATGACTTTCTAGACCTGAAGAAAAACTCAGGAGAGGAGCGTCGCCGTGCGCACGATCTTTTCCCATCTATGTGGCTCAACGATATCTTCATGGAGCGTGTTGCCCAAGATGCTATCTGGACTCTTTTTGATCCTTATGATGTTCGAGACTTGACAGAGCTTTATGGTGCAGAGTTTACTGCAAGATACATCGAGTATGAAAATGATGAGAGCATTATCAAAGAGCGTATCAAAGCTAAAGATTTATGGAAAAAGATTTTAACTTCTTATTTTGAAACAGGTTCACCTTTTCTTTGTTTTAAGGACAATGCAAACAGAGCAAATCCAAACTCCCATAAAGGCGTCATCAGAAGTTCAAACCTTTGTACTGAGATATTTCAAAACACAAATCCAAATCGTTACAAGATAAAATTTATCTTTGAAAATGCAGAGAGTATCTCTTATGAAGAGGATGAGATAGTTAAAGTTGACAGTGGCTTAGAAAAACCAGCGAAAAAAGTGACAGCTCTTGATTCCCTAGGTGGACTTCCTATCTATGTAGTAGAAAAAGAGAAGATAAATGGAGACACCGCTGTATGTAATCTTGCATCAGTAAATCTCTCACGCATCAACACTAAAGAAGATATAGACCGTATCGTTCCAACCGCTGTTCGATGTTTGGACAATGTTATAGATCTAAACTTTTATCCTATTGAAAAAGTAAAACGGACAAATCTCAAGTCTCGTTCCATTGGTCTTGGTGTTATGGGTGAGGCTCAGATGTTAGCTGAGTCTGGTATAGTATGGGGAAGTCAAGAACACTTCGATAAGATAGATGAAGTTATGGAAGCGGTGTGTTATAACACTGTTAGTGCATCATCAGATCTTGCAGTAGAGAAGGGGAGTTATGCTGACTATGAAGGTTCAAAATGGTCACAAGGCATCATGCCACAAGATCATGCAACAGCAGAGGTTATCAACCTCGTTGATCGTGGTGGACTTTTTGCTTCTGTTTATCAATGGGATGAACTTCGCTCAAAAGTAAAAAAACAAGGGATGAGAAATGGTTACCTTATGGCAGTCGCACCAACCTCTTCTATCTCTATTCTTACAGGGACAACGCAGGCTATTGAACCAGTATTTAAACGCAAATGGTTTGAAGAAAACTTAAGTGGACTCATCCCTGTTGTAGTTCCAAAACTCTCCCCTGAGACTTGGGCATACTACACACCCGCTTATGACCTAAACCAAACTGTACTCATCAAGGCAGCTGCTATCCGTCAAAAATGGATAGACCAAGGACAATCACTCAATATTTTCATTACACTTGATAAAGCAAGTGGAAAATATCTTAATGAGATATATATGCTTGCATGGAAACTTGGGCTTAAGTCAACCTATTATCTCCGATCACAATCTCCAGAAATTTCTGATGTTGAAGACAGAAGTATGGAATGTGTAGGTTGTCAATAGGATGAAACCCTTACTTTTAAATGACTTAAAAAGCTTTTTAAGCAGATTTGATGACTTTAAAGGTTCTGAGTTTAGGCACATAGAGATACTCTCTCCTACTAGCTTCATAGTCACTCTAGCAACACAAGATAGTGCTAGGGGATATGACTGGATAAGCATAGACCTTGAATTTTCCGATGCTAACGCTGCAAACCTACTTGATAATTCTCAAATCACTCTTGTTGATATGGCCGATGGTATTGAAATTTCCCATCATGGTACTAATTTTGCTTTTAGCATTATAAATTCAACATTCTTTATTGAATGTACATATATTAAGTACCAAGAGGGTAGCTTTTGAAGGAGAGTCAATGAGTTATGAGATAAAGAGTCCAATATTAGGTTTTGATACCATTATGAATGTCGAAATCAAAGAGACTGATGAGATGTTTTCAACTATGTACGATGCAAAGAACAAAGATATATCTTTTACCATAGTAAATCCATATCTTCTCAGAGAGTATTCATTTGATGTACCTATAGATGTAAGAATCTTATTAGACATCAAAGATGACTCTAGCCTAAGTGTTTACAACATAGCACTTATACAAAACCCTTTAGAAAGTTCTACTATTAATTTCTTAGCTCCAATCATTATGAACAATGATAACAAAAGAATAGCTCAGGTTGTGCTTAACAAAGAGAGCCACCCTGATTTTGGAATGGCAGAAAGCATAGAATCATTTAGTAACAAATAGTTATTTACTATTTGTTAGGCTAACATTAATTTTTCATATACTTTTGAGTTATAAACTTCTTTAAGTAGATTATTTTATTTAAAGGAAAAACATGAAAAAAATATTACTCATACTTACATTAACTTTGACAATATCACTTATGGCAGATACTGTCAAGTTTAAATATTCTCAAAACGATACAAGAAAATTTCCAGCTCAGCAAGATTATATTCTCTCTTACGCAAATATCTTGGACAAAGTAAAAACCAGCGTGGTGAACATATCTATCAAAAAAAGTATCACTACAAGTAGGCAAAATCCAATGACGAATGACCCATTTTTTCGTGAATTTTTTAAAAATCAACAAAATATTCCAAAAGAAAGAATACAAAGAGCCTTAGGGAGTGGCGTTATCATCTCTGAAGATGGCTACATCATAACAAACAACCATGTTGTAGATGGAGCAGATGAGATAGTTGTCAACTTAGTCAATGATAAAAAAGAATACAAAGCAAAACTCATAGGTAAAGATAAAAAAAGTGACTTAGCAGTCATCAAGATAGAAGCAAAAAATCTTAATGCAGTAACTTTTTATAATTCCGACAAAGTAAGAGTAGGGGATGTTGTTTTTGCTCTTGGAAATCCTTTTGGTTTACATGAAACAACAACGCAAGGAATTGTATCTGCAACAAGAAGAACTGGCGTAGGTATAACAGAGTATGAAAACTTTATACAAACAGATGCATCGATCAATCCTGGAAACTCAGGAGGTGCTCTTATAAACTCCAAAGGTGATCTCATAGGTATAAATTCTGCCATACTGTCAAAAAGTGGAGGCAATGTAGGCATCGGTTTTGCCATTCCCTCAAACATGGTAACAACTGTCGCAAAACAACTCATAGAAAATGGTAAATATACTCGTGCCTACCTAGGTGTAGCTATCTCAAATGTGAGTGAAAATATGAGTAGTTTTTATAACAATAACTATGGGGCACTTATAACATCTGTAGAGGAAGATACTCCTGCAAAAAAAGCTGGGCTCAAGAGGGGTGACCTCATAGTAGCACTCAATAATACAGAGATAAAAAGTGCTAGTGAACTTAAAAATAAAGTAGGCTCATTCGCACCCAGCACCGAAGTAACTATCAAGGTCTTACGAGATAAAAAGTTAAAAACATTTGATGTAAAACTTGGCGAATTGAGTGGTGTTAGTCCTAGTGGAAGTGTTAGTTATGCAGGTTTGGAAGTACAAAGTATCACTCCACAACTAAGAATACAATTAAGAGTATCTCCAAATGTTGATGGTGTGTTAGTGAGTAGTGTTAACCCTACATCAAAAGCTGGGCAACTTGGTATATCAAAAGGTGATATAATTATTCAAGTAGAAAACAAAGAGATTAAAAATCTTAGCGAATTTAAAAAAGCAATAAGAACAAAAACAAAAAAACGCATCTACATCTACCGAAAAGGTGGCGTTTTCGCGGTTGTGCTATAATTGTTTGTCCCCTAAGAGGAACTAAAACTTTGCTCTTTGGAGCAAGAAAGGCATTTTAATGAGAGTCGTATGTCCACATTGTAAAGAGGTCAATAATATCCCACAAAAAGAGAGCTATAAAAAAGCCAACTGTGGGAAGTGTAAAAAGTCACTCTTAGACACAAAACCTATAGAGCTTACTGAGGCTAATTTTGATGAAGTTGTAGTCAACTCAGATATCCCTGTCGTAGTTGATTTCTGGGCACCTTGGTGTGGTCCATGTAAGATGTTTGGACCTACCTTTGAACGCAGTGCATCCAAATATCCACTCAAAGCACTCTATGTCAAAGTAAATACTGAAAATGAGCAACAACTAGGTGCTAGATTTGGGATTAGAAGCATTCCAACAATGATGATATTTAAAAATGCTAAAGAGGTTCATCGAGAGAGTGGTGCTTTAGATGAGGTAAGCCTAAATAAGCTAGTTTTACAATTTATTTGATAAAAATCTTCATCTTAATCCAAAATACTTTTTCTTTGAAAAGCTTAGATATTGTGCTATCATTATAGAGTTTCAATGACTACCATAACATATTTTTAACTCAAACAAAAGGAATGCAGAATGAACTTAGAAAGACATGGATTATCTATCGGTATTGAAAGAACTAATGGTAACTTTTATTTATCTCTAAAGGCGCAAGGGACACTTACTCATAAGGATTATGAAAAAATCACCCCTATGATTGATGCAGCTTTAGCGGAAGTTAAAGAACCAAAAGTAAAAGTCTTCATTGATGGAACACAATTAAACGGATGGGAGCCAAGGGCGGCTTGGGATGATTTTAAACTTGGGCTAAAGCATGGTAATGAGTTTGAGAAAATTGCTCTTTATGGAAATAAAGACTGGCAAAAAATGGCTACAAAAATTGGTGGCTGGTTTGTCTCTGGCGAAATAAAATATTTTGATAATTGTGATGATGCAATAGCCTGGCTAAATTAATAGATGGACAAGAACCGTGTTTGCGACTTTCATCGCACACGGCTTTTATCTTAAAGAAAAGAAGATTTATAAAATCTAAATCTTCTTTAAAAACTCTAAAAGCCCTTCCATAATTTCTAGTGGGCTAGGTGGGCAACCTGCTATGTGGTGAGCTATAGGAAGATGCTCTGTTGCTGGAGCATTTATGGCATAAGTCCGTTCAAATGGAGCTTGCATCATTGGGCAATCCCCTACGCTTATCACCCATTTTGGTGAGGGGATTTGCGCATACGCTTCTTTGACATGGGGAGTCATGTTGAAAGTCATAACGCCACTGAGTAACATAACATCTGCATGTCTAGGACTTGCTACAAAATAGATACCTAAACGCTCAAGGTCATAGTAAGGGTTTGAGAGAGCATTACACTCTGCTTCACAAGCATTACAGCTACCGCTATCTACCATTCTTATAGCTAGACTCCCTGCAAAATGCTTATTTACACTTTTTTTTATCTCTTTTCGTATCTTTTTGAGACGCTCTTCTAGTTCCGGTTTCTCGGTAATTATACCAAGTTTTGCACGCTTATTCCAAAATTTAATCATAAATCATTCCCTGCATAGCTTAAATCACAACTCTTATTTATGAGTGGGAAATCAGCAATAATATCTTTTTGCATCATAATATGAACTGCTTGCCAGTTCATAAAACTAGGATCCCTAGCAAAAAATCTCTCTATTACACCATCTTTTATATCTATAGACATAAATAGTTCCCCGATAGAACTCTCACAAAAGCTTTGATACTCTCCATCGCAAATCTCTGCAACTTCTAGCACTGTTTCATCCTCTTCTAAGAAATGACGCATCATCTCTATAGAATTTTTAAGCTCTTTTAGACGAACTTTAAAACGGGCTCCTACATCACCACTTTCCTCATTTGCCATGCTAAAGCCATGTTTGAGATAAAAAGGATTTTCTCTTCTATCTATTTTTACTCCTGAAGCACGGGCTACTACACCAACGCTAGCATATTTTACCGCTTGTTTTAGAGATAAAATGCCTGTAGTGTCAAATCTATCCCAAAGAGATGGAATATCCATGATCCAATCTTCAAAAAAGTCTATATCTTTATCTAAATCATTAAGCCACTCGTTAAAAGCAACTATATCTATGAAACTATTTTCAAAACTTACTGCCCCAAAACCAAAACGATGTCCAGTGACTTCCTTCATCTTTCTTCGTGCCTCTTCACCTAGCTTAGAAGCAAAACTCAAAGCAGATCCAAACCCTGCATCGTTAGGGATAAAGCCAACATCCGTAAGATGATGAATGGTTCTCTCAATCTCTAGTAAAAGTGCATGGCGTTTTTGTAAACTAAGAGGAAGCTCCTGTTTGGTTGCTTGAAGATATATATCTCTGTAGCAAATCTGATAAGCGATACTCTCGTTCCCGCTTATCCGCTCTACAATAGGCTTTGCATCCTCGAGCCTTTTACCCTCAAGCATCTTTTCAATTCCTTTATGCGTATAAAAATGTCGCACTTCTAAATGGAGCATATTTTCGCCTGCTTGAGAAAACTGAAAATGCCCTGGTTCAATGATACCTGCATGGATAGGTCCAACAGCTACTTGGAACACACCATCTCCATCTATCTCCTCATATTTATATGGCAAATAAGGAGTCTCTTCAATTTTTGTTTGTGTAAACTCTTTTCTCAGAGGGTGAATATCTTTAGGAAATCGTTCTTGATGCACTAGTGGACGATTATCAAAAGCATCTTCAAAAATGATGCCAAAATCATCATGCATCTTGCGTTCAAACCAGATTCCTGCTGGATTTTTTATTGTTATTGTTTTGATGGAAGGATGCTCTTTTGAGATCTCCTCCTTTTCATTATGTTCATCATATATAGTAATAATTTCAAAGTATTCACTCTTCTCTTTACAAAATCTGGCTATAAATCTCATAGGTTTTTCTCCTCTAATTTTGCGATAACACGGGGAAGTTTTGTTGGGGATTTTATACGGAGCTGTTTATTAACATTCATCCTCCCAAAAACAACTTCTATGTTATTTTTATTGGTTCCGAATTCTTTTGTTAACCACCTAACCATATAGTCAGTTGCTCTACCACCAACTGGTGCTGCAGTGACACTAACTTTAAGCTGATTTCCCTTTGGTTTTCCTATGGCATCTTTTTTCGCACTTGGTGTACCTAGGATATTTAAAACTAAAACATCATCATCCCAGGCATAGAAACTATTCATATTGCGTGGGTGAAAAGAAACGACATTCTCCTCCTCGGCAAGTTTTTCAGCATCTAACCAAGATTTTCTTTTTTTTAACATTTTAAGTACCTCACCTTAGATTATAGTTTTTAGATAGTGTAGAGTATCTGGTAACATAAGTGCTGCAAGTGAAATCGCAAAAATGATAAGTGCAAAAAGCTCGCCTGCATAAACTTTCTTATCTTGATCCTCACCCTCATACTTCATAGACTGGTAGATAGCGACAAAACGGTAGAAAATAATAGAGAGTAAAATAAGCAAGAAAAGTACTGCTCCTATCATCCCTAGCATATGGTTACTCTCTTTTGCAGTGTTTATCATCGCTCCAAAACCATAAAGCTCACTAAAGAACATTGGACTTGGTGGCAAGGAGATGATAGCGAGTAAAAAGAGGGAAACTAAAAGCAAAAAGATTTTACCGCGTTTACCTTTGTAACCTCGAAGTGCTCCTGGTATCCTAAACTTACCATTAGACTCTAAGACACCTGTAGAGAGAAAAAGAGCTGGCTTTAAAAAGGCATGTGCTCCAAAGTGCAGAAGTGCTGCAAAGGGAGATCCACTTACCCAAAACAATACGATTAATGCCATGTGTTCTATCCCAGAAAGCGAGAAAAGACGCATAAAGTCTTTGGCTCTAAAGATAAGAAAGGAGACTATGAAGATAGTCAAAATCGTATAGATAAAGACAAAGATAAAGAGATTGTTGTAATTTATCTCCATAGCTATTTGAGAAAAACGAAAAAATCCTACAATGACAGCAGATTCTAAAATCCCACTAAAGAGAGCTGCAACAGGATAAAAAGAGGCTCTTTCAATGTTGGCTAACCAAAGGTTCATAGGGAAAAATCCCATCTTGACAAACATCCCAATAGTAGCAATAGCAAAACCTATCTCAAAAAGAAATGGTGAAGGAATCTCTTTTGCGTGTTTAAGGAGTAGATCAAACTGCATCGCTTCTTCTCCCAAAATAGGCTTTGCACTTGCATACATTAAAATAATGCCAAAGAGAATGAGAGAAACAGCGATAGCACCGACTATCATGTAATTCCAAGCTTCTTTGTGTGCTGCTGGCGTGTGGTTCGTTTTAATCATATAAACGGTAGAGAGGGTAGCAAGCTCAAGTCCTATCCAGTAGATACCCATATGATTTGAGAGGATAGAAAAGATAAGACCAACCCAAAATATAGCAAAAAATCTATAAAATTTTCTGTAAGCTTTCGGGGAAACTTTTACATGTTTATCAAGATCAAAAAGTGCTAGTGTAACACCAATACCAACGATAGAAGAAACGAGTAACACATAAGTATCTAGCTTATCTGCTACAAGATATGTCCCTAAAATTGCATAAGGTTTTACAAAAGTAAAGAGATCAACAATGGGAAATAAAATAGCAAAAGAGCTAAGCGCTAGTAAGTATTTTGCATTTTCATTACGCAAAAAACTTACAAGAAACATAAATAGTGCTGGAGTCAGTAAAAGAGTTAACATCATATTCTCATCTCCTCTTTGTCAAAAAGTAAGTTAATAACTACAATAGCCATTAAAAGGTCGAAAAATATCCCAAGTTCTATAAGCATGGGCATACCTTTTGTTGCCGTTGTTCCAAGTAAAAAAAGAGAATTTTCAAGTGCCAAAAATCCTATAACTTTTGGTACGACACCTGAGTGTTCCATAATAAGTAAAAGTGCAAGAAATAAAGATGAGATACTTATAGCCATATAGTTGGCGTGTGTATGAATCATATTGACAATAGGTTCTGAAAGATAAAAGGTAAAAACTAAAATGACAGGCACAAGCATAATAGCGTAGTGTACTTTTATCTTTGGAACAATCTGTTGAGAAAAATGAAACTTTTGACTGATATTTTTCAAAAAGAAAGGAATGGCAATAGCTTTCATAAGGATAGTTATGACTCCCGAAAGAATCATAGCATCATCATCTATACTGCTTCCCATGCTTAAAGCTAATAATCCCAACATTAAAGAGTTTATAGCGTACCATAAGAGGAGCCCATTAAGTCGTGTTGTAAAAAGTGCTACAATAAGTGAAGCTAAGAAAAGTCCAATAAGAAAATCTACCATTTAGTCTCCTAATACATAAAATGTGATGAGAGATAAGAAAGCAAAAACAATAGCGAGTCCTAAAAGATTTGGTATCTTAAAGATTCTTAGTTTTGCTGTATTTACCTCAAAAACTGCAACAAGTGTTGCAACAAAAAAAAGCTTCAAAACAAAAATCACAAATGCGATAGGTGCTATAAAATCCAAGCCAAAAGGCATAAAGAGTGAAGCAAAAAGCGAAGCAAAGATAACAAACTTGATAGAAGAAGCAGTTTCAATAATAGCAAGATATACACCAGTAAGATCAAGTATCATAGCCTCATGCACCATAGTGAGTTCGAGGTGTGTCTCTGTATTATCTACTGGGATACGCCCATTTTCTGCCATAAGTAAAATAAAGAAGCTAATGCCTGCAAAAAGATAACTTGCCATATGTTCTTTTGGAAAATGTTCTGCTAAATTTACTCCAGCTTGTCCTATCCCAAGATTGTCTGCCATCAAAGAGACAGAGAAGATAGTAAGAATCATAGCTGGTTCAACAAGAGCAGAGATGAATGATTCACGAGAACTTCCCATCCCTCCAAAAGCACTAGCACTATCTAGCCCTAAGAGCATCAGAAAAAAGGTTGAGAGCGAGATAAGTCCTGTGATGGTAAATGCATCTACAAAACTCACATAGTAAGCTCCTCCTACAATAGGGGGGAGAAAAAACATCGTGACAAGAAGTGGTGATAGTACTAAGAAAGGGGCATACCGAGTAATAGCACTAGTCTCTTCAGATATAATAGTTTCTTTTGAGAAGAGCTTTGAGAAATTTCTATATCCCTGCAACAATGGAACGGGACGCTTAAAAAATAGAACCATCTTTGTTGCTTTGATATACGAAAGCAAAATCGGTGCAATTAAAATAAGTAGTACAATAGTTAATAGATAAAGAATCATTTTTTATCTCCAATGATTAAGATTTTAGTAGAGGTCATCATAATAAGTAGCTCAAAAATAAAAAGAGCCCACGAAAATTCATGAGTAAAGAGACGATAACTAAAGAGAACAAGTAGCATAATATTAAATATCATCGCCGCATAGCGAGTCTGTCCAAAATGTGCTAAACGATAGACCCAATAGCTAATAAGGTTGGTCAATTTTACCATACTTTGATAAAAAACACGCTCAAAGAGTGGTTGGATATGCACTTCATAATGTGCAGAAGTAAATTTTGTATTATGCTCTGCAATGGTCTGCTTATGAAAATGCTCATTAGGTTTGTAAAGCCAATCGAAAAATCGGCGGATTGGTCCTGCAAATCCTGTGGCAGAATACTGTGTTTTTGCTGATGTAGTGTACCCACATGCCCATGTTTTATGAAGCCTTGTTTTAACACCAAAGAGTTTGTAAGCAAAGAGCATAAGTGCAGTGATAACGATAAGAGATATAAGAAGCACTAGCGGCGATACCATACCACCATTAATACCAATAGAATGCATATTCCAAATACCATCTGGAAAAATCTTTGCGTAGACACTTGCTCGACCCAATGAGACAAAAACTTTATCAAACCACTGAATATAAAAAGGGGTAAATAGCATCAAAGAGAGCACTACTGCTGTCATAAGAATCATACCACTTTTCATAAGAAAATTTACCTCTTTAGCATGTTTAGCATTTGTACTTCTATGCAAACCTAAAAAGGTTATTCCGTAAGCTTTCACAAAACAGGCAATAGCTAATCCACCTGTCATAGCAAGGGAAAAAATAGCAAAAGGGATTGCTAGTTTTAAAGAGATAATTGTCAGGTGAGAAGAATCTAATAGCGACTGAAATATCATCCATTCGCTCAAAAATCCATTACTTGGAGGGAGCGCCGAGATAGAGATAGCAGCTATGAGAAAAGTAAAAGCAGTCAGTGGCATCGCCTTGATAAGTCCACCATATTTTTCCATATTTTTTGTATGGGTTTGATGGAGCACTGCTCCCGCACTCATAAAAAGTAGAGATTTAAAACTCATATGGTTAAAAGTGTGGAAGAGTGCCGCAATAAATGCAAAAGTGCTTAACACTTCAAGATGTAGTGAATCAAAGATCATCCCCATACCAAAGCCAATAAGGATGATACCAATATTTTCAATAGAGTGGTTTGCAAGAAGAGCTTTTATGTCATGTTCAGAGAGAGCATATAAAACTCCGATGAGGGAGGAGAGTGCGCCAATACTCAGTATCAATATACCCCACTCTAATGGCCACGGATAAAGGACATCTAATAAGAAACGAAATATCCCATAGATAGCAACTTTGAGCATTACACCACTCATCAATGCAGAGATAGGTGATGGAGCTGCTGGATGGGCATATGGGAGCCATACATGCAGAGGAACTGCTCCAGCCTTGCTTAAAAAGCCTAAGAGAAGAAACAAGAAAAGTAGTCCAGGGTAGGCAAATTCAGAAGCTATGAGATGCATAGCACTAAAGTCTAATCCAAGGTTCCCATTACCTACTATGAAAAAAAAGAGCATCAGAAAAACAAAACCAAAATGGGTCATCAGAAAGTAAAATCTTGCTGCTTTTATGGTGCTTTTATCTTCAACTTCAGTCAGTATTAATTGCCATGAACTCAGACTCATAAGCTCCCAAAAAAAGAGAAAAACAAGAGCATTTGCACTTACAACTACGCCAAGCATAGAGGCTATAAAAGCAAAATAATGCAACTGATAATAGCCTTTTCTCTCAATATGTGGAAGATAGCCACTAGAATAAAAAAGATTGGGGAGAACTCCTAAAAGTATGAGTGCCACAAAAACTAGTGAAAGTGTGTCAAAAACAAACATAACTATTTTTTCTCTCCAATAATTAAGATTTTAATAGATATAATCATCATAGCTGACTCTAATATAATCATTTGCAAGGAAACATCATCTGTAAAAATTCTGTAACTAAAAAGGACAAAAAGTAGAAGATTGAATATCATCGCAGGGTAGCGAGTTTGCTCAAAGTGTCCTAAACGGTAGACCCAGTAACTTATGATGTTTGTCACCCGTTTTGTGTTTTCATAGAGCGAAACTTCAAAGAGTGGCTTGACGTGGACAGTGTAGCTTGCATCTGAAAACTTTGTCTCATGTCCTGCTAAAGTTTCTTTGACAATATGCTCCTGAGGCTTATAAAGCCAACTAAAAAATCTTCGCATAATACCTGAAAATCCCGTTGATGTATACTGTGTATGTGGTGCAGTTCTATAGCCGCATGCCCATGTATGATAGAATCTCTCTTTGACATCAAATACTTTGTAAGCAAGAAGCATAAGTCCTGTTATAAGCACTAATGAACCAAAAAGGATCAGCGGAGAAACTATACCACCATGAACACCAAGCGAGTGTATTTGTAAAATACCATCAGGAAAGAGTTTTGCATAGATAGAAGATCGACCTAAACTCACAAATACATCATCAAAAAAGTGTAGATAAAAAGGTGCAAAAAGCATCAAAGAGGCGATATAAAGAGCCGAGAGCACCATACCAGCTTTCATAAGAAAGTTGACCTCTGTGGCATGTTTAGCATTTGTACTTCTATGTAAACCTAAAAAAGTGATACCAAAGGCTTTTACAAAGGTAGCTATTGCTAAACCGCTAGTCATAGCAAGAGCAAAGACGGCAAAAGGGATGGAAATTTTTAGTGCCATGTCGTTTGCAATATGACTAGAATCTAGCATCGACTGAAAAATCATCCATTCACTTAAAAAACCATTTGTTGGAGGAAGTGCTGTAATACTCATCGCAGCAAATAGAAAAACAAATGCTGTTAGGGGCATAGAACTAATGAGTCCACCAAATTTTTCTATATTTTTTGTATGGGTCTGATGCAAGACGGATCCTGCCCCCATAAACAGAAGTGATTTAAAGCCCATATGGTTAAAAATATGAAAGAGTGCAGCCATAAAAGAAAAAGTACTGAGATATGGGAGTTTAAGAGTATCGAAAATCATTCCCATCGCAAAGGCAATAAGTATAATGCCTATATTTTCTATGGAGGAGTTCGCTAATAGTGCTTTAATATCATGCTCACCCATCGCATATAAAATTCCTATAAGCGAGGTCAGAGAGCCGATGATAAGGATAGTCGTTCCCCATTCCAAAGGCCAAGGATAAAGTATATCAAATAGAAAACGCAACATTCCATATAATGCAACTTTGAGCATTACTCCACTCATAAGAGCTGAAGCAGGAGAGGGAGCAGCAGGGTGTGCATAAGGAAGCCATACATGTAAAGGCACAGCACCAGCCTTGCTTAATAATCCTAGCAGAAGAAAGAAAAAAAGTAGACCTGGATAGGCAAATTTTGAAGCCACGAGATGCATAGCATTAAAGCCTAACTGAAGGTTTCCATCACTTACTATAAGAAAAAAGAGCAGAAGAAAAATAAAACCAAAATGGGTCATCAAAAAGTAAAATCGTGCTGCTTTTATCGTGCTTTTACCTTCAACTTCAGTGAGTATTAACTTCCAAGAGCTCAAACTCATAATCTCCCAAAAAAAGAGAAAAACAAGAGCATTTGCACTTACAACAACACCAAGCATAGAGGCTATAAAAGCGAAATAATGCAACTGATAATAGCCTTTTCTCTCAATATGCGGAAGATAACCAGTAGAATAAATAAGATTAGGGAGAGATCCTAAGAGTATAAGTGCGACAAAAACAAGTGAAAGAGTATCAAAAATAAACATAACTGTTTTTCTCTCCTATGATTTGAATTTTTATAGAAATAATCGGTATATAAAGGACTGCTAAAAGATAATATAATCCCTTATATAAGTATAGCATAAGAAGCTTAAATGTACATTATATAATAGATAATGTAGTCTTCTAATCGTTGCACTTTATTCTATCAAAGTAGTGCATAAAATAGTGAAATTTATATTTCGCGCAACATAATCTAAGCCTTATATCAAGTAAAATTTACTTGATATAAAACCTAAATTATGACTACTCAAAGTATAAGTATAATTTATTTCTTTTTTGTCATAAGACGGGCTGATAACTCATGATCAGAGTAAGTATGAGCTGTATTACCTAACTGTTGGCAATGACCACCATCATTTTCATAATCATGTTTGAAGTCATGTAAATATTCCATTACAGTATGATCAATTAGATAAGCATTAGAGAGATCTAAGGTAATATTTTTACCACTTGGGAGAGCTCCTAAAGCCTTTTTCAGTGGTAAAAAGTTTGCAAATATAGCAGAATCATCTAATTTCATAGTGATATTATCACCATCTTCTGTGATAGCAAAGTTAATTTTAAATAGGTTGCCCAACTTAATGCCACGCGAAATATGTATCAAGAATTTAACCACAATACCAATAGCGACACCAATCAACAAGTCAGTTGCTAAAACAGCAATAATAGTGACAATAAACATAACAAATTGCTCAGAACCTACTCGTAAAACTTTGATAAATTCTGCAGGAGCAGCTAGTTTGTAACCAGTGTAAACAAGCAATGCAGCTAATGCAGCAAGGGGGATGCTATTGATAATTCCTGGAAATAGAAAAACGAACGATAACATAATAGAACCATGAAAGAAATTTGCCCATCCTGTTTTAGCTCCAT
Source organism: Helicobacteraceae bacterium (assembly GCA_015488855.1). Classification (GTDB taxonomy): domain Bacteria; phylum Campylobacterota; class Campylobacteria; order Campylobacterales; family Sulfurimonadaceae; genus Sulfurimonas. The sequence continues at coordinate 2,964 of WFMY01000206.1, read as the reverse complement.
TTGTTATATTAGCTGAACTACGCACAACCTCAGAGATCATTGCAGAACCACCTATGAGACCTGAAACAGTATTTCCTGTACCAACACCGATGATATCTCTATCTAAGTTTGAATGGCGTTTATAAGGGTCAAGTTTGTCAACTGCAACCGTTGTCAATAAACTCTCAAGACTACCAATCAACCAAATACTAAAAACAGCTACCCAAAACTCTGCTTGACCAATCTTTGAAAAGTCAGGAAAATAAAAACTAGAAACAAAGTTATCAGAAATAGTTACTAAATAATTTGGTTTAACTGCAAAATACATAGATAAACCTATACCTAAGGCAACAACAATAATAGGAGCTGGTATCTTCTTAATCATCGGTTGTTTTATAAAGGTCCATAAAATCATGATTACTAAACCAGCAATACCAATAGTACCAACATCCATATTCATATTCATGATACTGTGTGGAATTTGAGCCATAGAAGAAAATAGACTTCCTTTTTCAGGTGTTACACCTAACATTACATGAAATTGTTTAGTGATGATGATAATACCAATCGCCGCCAACATACCATGAACTACAGAGGTAGGAAAAAAAGCTGTGAGGCTTCCTGCCTTTAAAAGACCCATCACAATTTGTAATAAACCAGCAATAACAATAGCCGCTAATGTAAATCGATATCCGGCAATAGCATCGCTACCACCCATTGTTTGTACTGCATCTAAAATAACAACAATTAATCCTGCAGCAGGACCAGTAATGGTGACAAATGAACCATTTACGCGTGAAACAAGTACTCCACCAACAATAGCACTAAGAATACCTGCCATCGCTGGCAAGCCTGATGCCATAGCAATCCCTAAACTTAATGGTAGAGCAATTAAGAAAACAAGAAAACCTGAAAGCAAATCGCTCTGCCAATATTTTTTTAAACCAGCAATACCAGTTTCTGGTATATTATCTAAATTAGAATCATTCAAAGAAAACCTCCTGAGTCATTTTTGGATTCACACAAAAGTGACTAGTCTTATATTATTATTTAAAGTAGAATCTAATTTTAGGATAAAAGGATTCACTTCATGTCGAAAGTGTATACCAATAAAAGTAACAGATGGGAAATTAAATCAAATTAATGAGAAATTTAATTATATTTCTATGATATAATTGTTCATAAATTATTTTTATAAGGTTAAATATGTCAAAAAATACAGTAACAATCACAAATAACCGTGATGGAAAAACCTATGAGTTTAACATACTTGATGCAACGGTAGGTCCATCTGTTGTTGATATATCAAGCTTCTACAAAGAGACTGGTATGTTTACTTATGATGAGGGCTATACCTCTACAGCATCGTGTCAATCAAAGATAACCTATATAGATGGTGGTGCAGGGCAACTTATGTATCGTGGTTACGATATCTCCTATATGGCAAATAACAAGAGTTTTTTAGATACGGCCTACCTTTTAGTTTATGGTGAACTACCATCCAAAGATCAACTCTCAGAGTTTAAACTAGAGATGAAAAAGCGTTCTTTTGTCCATGAGGGCATAAAAAAACTCTTTGATGCATTTCCAGATGGTGCACACCCTATGGCGATACTCTCTGCAGGAGTATCTGCTCTTGCTACTTTTTATTTTAAACACTTAGAGATTAGTACCCCAGCGGAATATAAAGAGATGGCAAACAGAATCATAGCAAAGATTCCAACTCTTGCTGCGTTTTCTTACAGGTACTCTAACGGGCTTCCTATCATCTATCCAGACCTAGATAAGGGCTTTAGCGAAAACTTTTTAAATATGCTCAGAGCCTATCCACATGAATATGTAGAACTTAAAGATGTGGAAGTTAAGGCTCTTGACACTATCTTTACACTCCATGCAGACCATGAACAAAATGCTTCAACAACGGCCGTACGCAATCTGGCATCAACGATGGCACACCCTTATGCAGCCATAAGTGCAGGAATTGGCGCACTTTGGGGGAGGAGTCATGGTGGAGCAAATGAAAGTGTTATACGCCAACTTGAGATGATAGGGAGTGTCGATAGGGTAGATGAGTTTATAGCCAAAGCTAAAGATAAAGATGATCCCTTTAGACTGATGGGTTTTGGTCATAGGGTCTATAAAAACTTTGATCCCCGTGCAAGGATTTTAAAAAAGATTCGTAATGAACTTATGGAAGAACTCAGCATCGATACCGAACTTGTTGATGTAGCAAATAAGATAGAGCATATTGCATTGAGTGATGATTATTTTGTTTCGCGTGGACTTTATCCAAATATTGATTTTTATTCGGGACTTATCCTTCAGGCGTTAAAGATACCAAAAGAGATGTTTGCAGTGATATTTGTGATCGGAAGAACTCCAGGATGGATAGCACAGTGGAGTGAGCTTCGTCAGCAAAAAAGCATGAAGATTGCTCGCCCAAGACAACTTTATGTTGGATCTGCTGAGCGAACTCCTCATAACAAATAAACTAAAGCTATAACTTACACCATCACTGCTTCGCGTTTGCCCTCTTTTATCTCACCTATGAGGTAAGAACCTTTAGCAGTGGTTAAAACTTTTTTAACATTCGCATCTTCAACAACAAGTATCATACCAACACCCATATTAAAAGCTCTAAACATCTCTGCTCTATTGATGTGAGGAGCCATTAGTTCAAAGATGGGAAGCACCCTAATACTCTGTTCTTTTACTTCAGCCATGAGGTTTTCAGGAAGTACCCTAGGTAAGTTTTCTACAATACCACCACCTGTTATATGTGCCATAGCTACTATCTCATTGCGTAAGGCCTTAAAAATTTTCACATAGATATTTGTAGGAGTTAAAAGAGTCTCTATAAGAGGTTTTCCGTTGAAGTCCTCGTTGAAATCTAAGTTCATTGTATCAAAAAGGACTTTTCTAGCAAGAGAAAAACCATTTGAGTGCAGTCCTGAAGATGGAAGTGCTATGAGTTTATGCCCAGCT
>WFMY01000205.1 GCA_015488855.1 Helicobacteraceae bacterium | reverse complement strand
GTTTATCCTTGGCTTTCTAATCTAATTTTGTGTATAATATATTCATAGTCTAAATGACTCGGTATTTGCACAAAAGAGGGTTCTACATATTCAAATTGCGAACTAGTAGAATTTCCGTGTGTCGGTATTATCGCTTGAGGTATGTTCACTCTGCCGAGATTCTGCCGCCGTTAGGAAGTGCTCTCTTCGCCCAAATTAGGCTTTGAGAACCGAAGCTAATGCAAGCCGACCATTTGGGCTTTTTTTATACCAATCTTTGATTGGTATCACATAGGAAATAATTAATGAAGATTTTAATACTTGGCTCAGGTGGTCGTGAATACTCAATCGCAAGAGCGATGCTCAACGAAGAAGTGAATACAGATAAAACTAAACACGAACTATTTTTTCAACCAGGAAACGGTGCTACCGATACACTTGGTACCAATATCAATATAAAAAATTATAACGATTTAGCAGATTTTGCAAAAGAAAATAATATAGAATTAACCATAGTAGGACCAGAAGCTCCACTTGTAGATGGTGTTGTAGATATCTTTAAAGCCAAGGGTTTAACTATCTTTGGTCCAAGTAAAGCTGCTGCTCAACTTGAAGGCTCAAAAGTTTATATGAAAAACTTTTTAGCAAAATACAATATTCCAACAGCTAGATACATTGAAACAGCATCTATTGAAGATGCATTCAAATTCGCAGATACTTTAAGTGCACCTATTGTTGTAAAAGCAGATGGACTTTGTGGTGGTAAAGGGGTTATCATAGCACAAAACCATGAGGAGGCTAAAGTAGCTATTAGTGAGATGCTCAGCGGTAAAAGTTTTGGAGATGCTGGGTTAAAAGTGATAGTAGAAGAGTTTCTTGATGGCTATGAGCTTTCTATGTTTGCAGTGTGTGATGGGAATGACTATATACTACTCCAAGCCGCACAAGACCATAAACGCTTACTTGATGGAGACAAAGGTCCAAACACAGGTGGCATGGGTGCGTATGCTCCAACACCCTTGGTAGATGAAGAGTTGTATCAAAAAGTAAAAGATAGAGTGATTCGTCCAACACTTGATGGTATGAAAAAAGAGGGTGCTCCATTTGAGGGTGTACTTTTTATCGGCATAATGGTTGTCAATGGGGAACCAATCACGCTGGAGTTCAATGTGCGTTTTGGAGATCCAGAATGTGAGATACTTATGCCATTGATGCTCTCAAGTGTATCAGATATGTTCTACAAAGCGGCTACAAATCGTCTGAGCGATATCAAAGTGGAATTTTCTTCACAATATGCAGTTGGTGTTGTGATGGCGAGTGAAAACTACCCATACAAAAGTTCAACGCCAGCAGAGATTATAGTTGATGATGTGCATCATGATGAGATACGAGACAATACTCATATCTCCTATGCAGGGGTAAGTAAAGAGGATGGTGTTTTGTATGCTGATGGGGGAAGAGTTCTTGTTTGTGTTGGTTTGGGTGATACTATCAGACAAGCAAGAGATAGAGCCTATCTTCGATGCGGACAAGTCCACTTTATGGGTAAAAAGCTCCGTACAGATATAGCGTATCAAGCACTTTAGGGACTAAATAGTGAATGAAGAAATAGAAAATGCCCTTCACCGAGAAGGGATGCAATTAGCCTCCATCAAAAAACGCTCTATGGCATTTTTCATAGATGAGATGCTACTCTCTTTACTCTTGATGATAGCTTTATGGGATAAACTTAACCAATCTATGACCCTTGAAGAGACCATACTCCTTACAAATACTTTTGTATTCGAATATATGATGATGAAAGTTATCTATCAGGCTTTTTTTGTGATGCACTATGGAGCTTCTATTGGTAAACTTGCAATGAAGATAAAAGTGATAGAGATACGAACTTTGGAATACCCAAATGTTTTAAGCTCACTCAACCGAGCTATATTTAGGGTGATCAGTGAGCTTATTTTTTACCTTGGTTTTTTATGGGGAGTATTTGACCCTGCTCGTCAAACATGGCATGATAAAACGGCAAAAACTATAGTAGTAGATGTTTAAACTTTTTCTTTTCTTTGTTTTTTTAGTTACAACAGCTGTAGCTGGTGATAAAGTAGAAGTTTATGCTACTAAGATGGATACAGTTGGCAATACCGTGTATGCAACTGGTGAAGTGAATGTAATCTATCAAGATTATTTTATGAGTGCAGATGAAGCAAGATATAATAAGGATAGTGGCGACTTAGAATTATTTGGAAATATACGAGTAACTAAAGGTGATGACTATAAGATACTTGGTGAATATGCTAGGCTCAATATTAAAGAAAAAACCCGTGAATTTAAACCATTTTATATGTTAGAAAAAAAGACAAATATCTGGATGAGTGGAAAAAAAAGTGTAGCTTGTAAGGGAAATTTAGACATTAAGTCTGGCCTGCTGAGTGGCTGTAATCCAAATAAACCATTTTGGAAGATGAAGTTTAGCTCTTCAGATTATGATGAAAAGTCACAATGGCTCAATATGTACAATACTATACTATATATTTATGATATTCCTGTTTTTTATACCCCTTATTTTGGGTATTCACTTGACACAAAGAGACAGTCTGGTCTACTTATGCCATCTTATGGAATCTCAGCTACCGCGGGCTTTTATTATCAACAATCTATCTATATCGCTTTACAAAACAATTGGGATTTAGAACTCAAACCTCAGATACGGACACTCAGAGGGGAAGGCCTTTATTCGCAACTTAGGTTTGTTGATTCGAAGGTATCTAGTGGCTCTTTAAAATTTGGTTATTTTCAAGAGCATCAAAATTATTATGAGCTGAACAAATTAAAAAATAAAAAGCATTTTGGATTTGACTTTCGCTATTCAAACAATAATTTTATCAATCAATTGTTTGGTACTTCTTTAAAGGGAGAGTCTTCTATCTATACTAATATACATTATCTTAACGATGTCTCTTACCGCAACCTCTCTACCAATAATCCAGCAAAAATATCTACCGCCAAACAGGTTCGTTCTCGATTAAACCTATTTTATAATACACCTAAGAATTATTATGGCACATATTTAAAATATTATATAGATTTAACTAAAGTAAACAATGATACTACATTGCAAAAATTACCAACAATCCAGTATCATAGATATTTAGATATACTTTTAAAAAATCATCTGCTTTACAAGTTCGATTTAAAAAGTAGTAATATCTACAGATATAAGGGAGTTAAAGCGATTCAAACTAATCTGAGTTTACCAATAACCCTACAAACATCACTCTTTGATCAGTATCTCAATGTAGCATACAAATCTTATATTTTTGCGCAAACATCAAATTTTAATGGACAAAACGGTTTGAGTAAAGTTTACAATAATGGATATTTTGCAAAAAACTACAACCTCATTCAAGCTTCAACGCAACTTACCCATGCTTATGAAGAGTTTAGTCATACTGTTTCATTTGGTGCAAGCTATACTTTTGGTAGCAAGACTCTGCGTAAGGGTTATTATAAAGATGTTCAAGATGAATGCTTGGTAAACCCCAGTGATCCAAAATGTGATTTTTATAATGTAAGTAATACTGCACAAAGTCTAAACCTAGATTTTAAACAATACCTTTTTGACCGTGGAGGTTCTCGAAAACTTTATCATAGACTCTCTCAAAATATTGTTTATCAAGGTAAAACAAAATCTCTAGGGGATTTAGAAAATGAATTAAATTATCAAGTAAACCCCTCTTTGTCTCTTTATAATAATATGTTTTTCAATTATAAAGAAAAACTTTTTTCAAAAATATACAACAAACTAACCTATAATGCATTTGGGGTAAATATATCCTTATCTCATCTGTTTAAAGATAATTTTCTAAAAGACAAGACAGGTTCGCAAAGATATAGTAGTTATATGACATCAAGTTTGCAGTATAAATATAATGAACATTATTCATATACAGCAGGCTTGAATTATGATTTAGAAGCAACTACAAAAAAAACTCTTCAAGTAGGGTTTATGTATAAAAAAAGATGTTGGGACTTTGGTTTAAAATATGTTGAAAACAATAGACCGGTGCTATCAAGTTCTGGAAATCTTTATCAGAGATATCTATACTTTACAATTGTATTGAAACCAATAATGAAACCAACTGCAAAAGCAAATTCAGCATTTACCTATAGACTACCCAAGGTATATAAAGGACCCTAATATGTTAAGTAAAAAAAAATATTTAAAAAATCGTCAAGATGCCGCAAAAAAACTTACAGAACTTATCTCTATGCAAAGATTAAAATCTGAGGAGTGGAAACTTGTTGCAGTTTCAAGGGGTGGCTTAGAGTTAGCATCACTTTTGTGTCCAAAATTTAGTAATGAGATTGATTTTTTATTTAGTGAACCAATACTTGCACCACATAATGAAGAGTGCGAAATTGCCCGTGTTTGTGAGGGTGAAGAGATAGTCATCAATGAAAATCTTGTAAGTGCTTTTGATATTCAATATGATTATATTTATGGTGAAGCGCATAGAAAACATGAAGAAAAAATACTTTCACAAATCTATCAGTACAGAAAAGGGATGGCTTTTGAGTCGGTAAAAGATGATGTTGTGCTACTCATAGATGAGGGGAGTGAAACTGGGTTAAAGTTTATGACAGCTCTAAAGGCTATACTTGCACAAAAACCAAAGGCGGTCTATATAGCTGTCCCTGTGATACCAAGTGATGTTTTAGAGTTGTTAGAGCCTTTTTGTGATGATATATTTTTTATACACGATATAGAAGATTATGTGGAGACTGCACTCTATTATGAGGATCTACCAAGGGTAGATGAAGAAAAAATTGAAAAAATATTAGGAGAGAGACGATGAAGTATGATGTAAAAGTAGAATTAAAAAATAGAGTTGAAGAGTATAGTTTTGGTGATGTAGCCAAACAAGCCAATGGGAGTGCTTGGGTAAAATCAGGGGATACCGTGATACTTGCAACTGTCGTGATTGATGAGACAGAGATTGTAAAAGATGACTTTTTACCTTTAACTGTACAGTATATAGAAAAAACTTATGCAGCGGGTAAGATTCCAGGTGGTTTTTTCAAACGCGAAACAAAACCATCTGATTTTGAAACTCTCACATCAAGAATCGTTGATAGAAGTCTGCGTCCACTTTTTCCAAAAGGTTTTGGATATCCTACACAGATAACTATTATGGTTTTCTCAGTGGATCAAGAAAGTGACCTACAAGTCCTAGCACTCAATGCTGCCTCAGCTGCACTCTATACAAGCGATATAGATATCAACACTGTAGTAAGTGCTGTTCGTGCAGGTAAAGTTGATGGAAAACTTGTGCTTAATCCAACTCTAAGCGAGCTAAGGGAATCAACTCTTGATTTATATCTCTCAGGAACAAAAGATGACTTGTTGATGATTGAGATGCGTACTTTTGGGAGTGAAGATGTAGAAGTAACAAATGTTATGGTTGATCCACTTCTTGATCCAACGATGGGTGGTGCAATGATCACTACACATCTCTCTAATGCCATTAGCGAAGATGAGCTTATAGAGGTTTTTGAGCAAACACAAAAAGAGTTGTTTCATGCAAATTCTCTTTATGAAGAAAGTTTTTTGCATAACAAAAAAGAAACAAAAGAGATAGAATACAAAGCACATATACTCAATGCAGATATGGTGAAATATGTAAAAGAAAATCATCTTGATGGTATCCGTGAAGCTATGCATCAGATGGCAAAATCAGAACGCTCAACTGCACTAAGACAACTGAGAAAGAAAATTTTACTTACGCATGAAGAGTGGGATGAGGTACAACTCAAAGATGCGATAGAGAGTGTAAAAAAAGAGCAAGTTCGCTCGCAAATACTCGATGATAAAATTCGTGCAGACGGAAGAGCACTCAATGAGATAAGACCTATCAGTATAGATACAAATTTGCTTCCCTCTGCTCACTCCTCATGTCTTTTTACTCGAGGACAAACACAAGCACTTGTCGTTTTAACTATGGGTGGGCCAAAAGATGCACAGATGTTTGAAGGACTGACTGATGATGGTACTCAAAATGAAAACTTTATGGTCCACTACAATTTCCCTGGTTTTTCAGTGGGAGAAGCTTCCCCAATCATGGGAACAAAAAGAAGAGAGTTAGGACATGGAAACTTAGCAAAACGGGCACTAGAGCCTATCACTAATCTTGATGGACAAACTGTGCGATTAGTTTCAGAAATCTTAGAATCGAATGGCTCCTCTTCTATGGCTACTGTATGTGGTGGTTATATGGCACTGCGTGCAGCGGACATCGATACAAGTGATACTGTAGCTGGTATTGCTATGGGTATGGTAAGTGAAGGTGAAAACTATGCAATTCTTTCAGATATTATGGGTTTAGAAGACCATGATGGAGATATGGATTTTAAAGTGACTGGTTCTAAAGAGGGTATCACAGCTATGCAGATGGATATCAAACTTGGCGGTGTTTCGCTAAACATCTTAAAAGAGGCACTATACCAAGCTAAAGAGGGACGAAGCCATATCATTGATATTATGCATAAAGCAGAAGCAAAGATAAAATTTAATGATGGTGTCCTCCCCTCAACTGATTATTTTCATGTAGATCCTAGTTTCATTGGTGAGATCATTGGTCAAGCTGGAAAAACTATTCGTGAGATGATAGAGAGATTTGAAGTAGCAATTGACATTGATAAAAAAGATGGTAAAGTTAAAATTACTGGAAAAAATAAAGATGGTGTAGCAGGAGCTAGAGGTCATATCGAGGGCATTGTTTCTAAACCAAAAGTAAAGAAAATAGAGTACAAAGTTGGAGATAAATACCCTGGTATTGTAAAGAAAATCGTTGATTTTGGTGCCTTCATAGAGCTTCCAGATGGGACAGATGGTCTTCTTCATATCTCTAAGATCTCTAAAGATAGAGTGGAAAAAGTGAGCGATGTGTTGAGCGAAGGTGAAGAGATAGCAATAGAAATCTTAGAATTCAAAGGCAATAAAATTTCTTTAGGGAGAGCTTAGTCTTTTTAAACTATCTTTTAGTAGTTGTCGTGTATAATCCGCCCATCAATCTCTAGTAGGGAAATCTGGGCATTTATGTTTAGGTTGCTTCATTTTATGATGAGGTTACGCTATCCGAACGGTTTTGTAATAATTTTAAGGAAATACTTATGAAAAAAGTTTTATTTTTAATGCTTGCTCTTGCTACTGCTGCATTTGCAAACGATGGTGAAGTTGCTAACCAAACTCTTAAGGCATACTCAGTAGTTGCTGCTGGTCTTGGTCTTGGTCTTGCTGCCCTTGGTGGAGCTATCGGTATGGGTCATACTGCTGCTGCTACTATCGCTGGTACTGCGCGTAACCCAGGTCTTGGTGCTAAACTTATGACTACAATGTTCATCGCTCTTGCAATGATCGAAGCACAAGTTATCTATGCACTTGTAATTGCGTTAATCGCACTTTATGCTAATCCATATTTAGGTTAATAGCCAAAATATACCCCTCGAGTCTAGCTTTTAGCTAGACTTAATTCTTTTATAACAAATGCACTTGTGGTGGAACGGTAGACACGCGGGCTTGAGGGGCTCGTGCCGCGAGGTGTGAGGGTTCAAATCCCTCCAAGTGCACCATTTAAAACTATTAAATAACTCCTTTATAAAAATCAAAAATTACTATTTGTACTTAAGCACTTCTATATTATAAGTATATTAGAATACACTAATATACTTATAAGGACTCATAATGAGTAACACTCTCTCTTGTTGTAGAATAGAAGTTGATAATGACTTAATCAAAAATGCTCAAATTCTTTTGGATACTGAGAAAGAATCTATCAACACAAAGGCAAAACTTTTTTCTCTTTTAGCAAATGAAGTTCGTTTAAAAATCATTAGACTTTTTCTCTCTTATGAGAAGATGTGTGTTTGTGATTTGAGTGATGTTCTTGAGATGAATCAATCACCTATATCCCAACATCTTCGCAAGCTAAAAGATGCTGGAGTATTACTCAATGAAAGGGATGGCATGACTGTCTTTTATTTTTTAAATGAATCCCATAGAAAAAATCTAAAAAAAATAATAGAAGGATAAATCATGTTAGATAAAAAAGTATGGACAGCTATTTTCGCAGCTATTGGAGCATCTCTATGTTGTATTACACCTGTATTGGCAGTATTAGCAGGATCCACAGGGTTGGCATCTAGCTTTTCGTGGATGGAACCTTATCGGCCGTTTCTTGTAGCTGTTGCTATAGTTGTACTAGCATACGCTTGGTGGGATAAATTGAAACCAAAAAAACAAGATTTAGAATGTGCTTGTGATCCGGATGAAGATGGAAATATCTCATTTTGGCATACACAAAAGTTTTTAGCTATAGTAACTGTTTTTGCGATTATTATGCTCTTGTTTCCTTATTGGGGTGATGCACTTATAAAAAGTGATAAAGTAAGTGTAGAAAATATTCCAAAATCACATCTAAGCAAAATGAGTATAAATATAAAGGGTATGACATGCAAGGCTTGTGAAGCTACAGTTGAAAAAATTGGTGGTGAGGTTCGTGGTGTTGCTCTCATTAAAGCATCAGTAGATCAAAAAAAGGCTACAGTAGAATTTGATAATACTCAAACAGATATTCAAAGTATAATGCAAGCTATTGGGACAACAGGGTATAAGCCTGTAAGCTATGAAGATTCTAAGGGCAAACATAGGGCTTCAAATGTTAAAATTACTCAGCATAAAGAATTTAAAAAGTTAGAAACCTCTAAGTGTGGTGGTGATAAATGTGGAGCTGGCAAGTGCGGAGCTGGTAAATGTGGAACTAAATAATGAAGGATATAGCATGAATTTTTTTACAACAAAAGAACAAAATGGTAGTGCGTGTGCAACAAGTGTAACTGATGGAGACAAC
>WFMY01000204.1 GCA_015488855.1 Helicobacteraceae bacterium | reverse complement strand
TCTAAAAAATCTTAATAGCCCATCTCTCAATACTATTTTCAAATTTTTCAAAAAAAGTTTCTACATTTTTTATAATAATTGCCATCTTTTAGTCCTTTAGTCTGTTAAATTGTTGTATTTTAAGATAATTTAAAATTAAATCTAAAAAATATGACAAATTGTCATGTTTTTTTGACATTTTCTTCAAAAAGCAATATAATTGAGTTATAAAACAATACAGGAGAGAGATTATGAATGATTTTACGCATATCGTTGAAGAGATAAAAGCTATTGTTTCTGAAAATTTTAATGGTAAAAAAATATTTGATAAAGATGTTGCAGATGCTCTAGGTGTATCGCACATGAACTTTGCTACTATGAAAAAAAGAAATAAAATCCCTTATAGCGAACTTTTAGATTTTTGCGCTTTAAAATCTATCTCTATCAACTGGATGCTTTATGGACAATCCCCAGAAAGTTTGGTAGAAGCTACAAATAAATTTTATATGATTAAATTTTTTGATGGGGTTAGTGCATCTGCTGGAGGGGGTAGTGAAGTTGATGTGTTAGATAATGCAAATATTGGCATTTCTCATGAGTTTGCTCAGATACTTGGTGGAGAAAAAGAGCTAAAAAATATTGAGGCGATTGCGGTGACTGGAGACTCAATGGAGCCTACTTTTAGTTATAATGACATCGTATTTATCAATAGAGCTAAAACAGATTTGCAAAGAGGGGGTGTCTTTACCCTAAGAACTGAAGCTGGGCTTTTTATCAAGAGAGTTCAAAAAAGAGTTGATGGTAAAATAGATATAATATCAGACAATGATGTATATCTCACTCAAACACTAGAACCACAAGAGATAGACGTTATTGGTCGTGTCGTTAGTAGATTTGGTGAAGTAGATTAAAAGAGAAAAAATGAAATATATATTTATAATATTGTTGAGTCTATGGCTTGGTGGTTGTAGTAGTCAAAAAACATATCCTGCTAAAATACTGCTAAAACAAGAAAATCTACCTCAAAATGCACAAAGTTATCTAAAAAATATTACTATTTCTCCTTTAGAAGTTACACAAGATAATTATGAAAAGAATTATTTTAGAGCTTGGAGAAAAATGCCATCAGATACAAAAGAAGCTGCTATGTGGCCTTTTCGTGCTTACAAAGTTGGGGAGAGTTATGGTGAAAATCTCCAACCTTTAAGCAAAAAATTTTTTATAAGAATGAAAGAAAATGCAAATTTTGGAGAATATAAAAGTGTTCATAAGCATGCTTTAACTTTAGGACTTTTAAACATTAGAGCCTTTCCTACATCTAAACCTTTGCTTCACGATCCATCTCAGGCTGGGGAAGGTTTCCCTTTTGACTATATGCAAAACTCTACAGTATGTGCAAACAAACCTATTTTGATTTCTCATTATTCTAAGGATAAAGAATGGGCTTATATTTTTACAAGTTTCACGGGTGGTTGGGTAAAAGTAAAAGATATAGTTCTTGTTGACAAAAAACATACAGCAAGTTGGCAAAAAGCACAGCAAATATTTCTTTTAAAAGATGGAGTGCCTATCTATGATACGGATGGAGTATTTTTATTTAAATCCAGAATAGGGATGATGTTGGCTCTTATTGATGAAGATAATGATGATTATACTGTCCTTAGTGTAACATCAAGCAAAGGGCTAAAACCCTTATATCTAAAATCAAAAATATCTAAAAAAATTGCAAGTCAAGGGATTATCCCTTTTTCAAATAAAAATATCATCTCCATTATGCAACAGATATCAAAATCAAAATATGGCTGGGGTGGCATCTATGAGCAAAGAGATTGTTCCTCAACCCTAAGAGATTTTTATGCCCCTTTTGGTTTATGGTTACCAAGAAACTCTTCTCAACAGGCGAAAAAAGGTAGAGTAATAAATGTAGAGGATCTTAGTGAGGATGAAAAAATAAAACTTATAAAAGAAAAAGCAGTACCTTTTAAAACACTTCTGCATAAAAAAGGGCATATCCTACTTTTCATAGGCATATATAAGAATAAAATAGTGGCTTTTCATAATTTGTGGGGGATAAAAACTAAAAAAAATTCTAAAGAGGGTAGATTTGTCATTGGCAAGGCTGTATTTAGTACACTCCATCTTGGATCACAACAAAAAGATTATGATCAAGAAGCAGATATACTCAAAAATCTGAAAAGTATCAATATATTATCTCGCTAAGTTTTCCTAAGTTGCATAAAACAACTTAGGTGAAGCGTTTAGTGTAGATCGGTATTAAGCTTAATCTCTCTAGTTGAACGAGAAGCTGTTATTTCCCCTGTTAAAGAGTTTTGTCTAAAATGAATACCATTGAAAAAAGAAAGCTGTTTTCCTTTAAAAATTTCACCTTTCATGTTGGCATTAGTATTGACTTCCATAATTTTTACAAGTTGTTCTGGATAGATAGCGATCTTTGTTCCCTCTAAGATAGCAAGACCAGCATCAATAATACACCCATCACCAAGAGGAATGCCGCAAGTTGAATTAGCTCCTAAGAGTGAGTTTTTTCCTATTGAGATAGGGTTGCCATCAGTTCCACTTAAAACGCCAAGTATGGAAGCCCCACCGCCAACATCTGAGCCATCACCAACAATAGCAGAAGAAGAGATACGACCCTCTACCATTACAGAACCTGTTGTACCAGCATTAAAGTTAATGTACGAAGCACCAGGCATAACAGTAGTCCCACCTGCTAGTTGTGCTCCAAAACGAACTTTTGAAGTATCTAAGATACGAGTATTGTCTGCAGGGATAATATGCTGTAAAAATCTTGGAAACTTATCTACAAAATCAATGTGCGGATATTCATTGGCAAGCTTTAATTCTATCTCAAACTCGCGTAAATATTCCAGCTCTATTGGCTGACCATTTGACCAAGCAACATTTACAAGTGCACCAAAAGCACCATCTAAGCAAATTTCACGAAGTCCTACTTTTGCTTGAGACAGGGCATAAAGTTTTAGATAGCTTGCTTCTACACTTTTAAGAGGTGCATCATTAAAGATAAAAACTACTTTAAATTCACCTTCTAGTGAGCCATTATTCATGATTTGATTGTAAAGTGCAGAAACAACTTGAATATTTTTATGTGCATCTCCATATGCTTCATTAGAATAAGGGGTAAATGCAGTTAAACAGTTCTTTAAAAATTCTGCATTAATTGTAAATACAGCTTCATCCTCACTAAAATCAATTTTTGAACCTTGTTCTTCAAGTGCTCTAATAAATATTGCAGCACTGCCAAAATTTTCATCCCAGTTTATAAGTGGGTAGGTAGCTTGAAGAGTTTTTTCAATATTGAGTTGTCCTAAATCTACTCGACATATACCAAATGCCAAAGGATCAGTATAGTTTGTTGTTGACGACTTGATATCTTCTATGAGTGCTTTAAAAGCATCTGCTGTTTGTATAATTTCCATAAATTCTCTCTTTAGTTTTTTAATAGCGAATTATATTAAAAGATTACTAATAAGTCTTTGTATATACTGTCATTATGAATAAATGGCTTGAGATACTTAGAAACAACGACTATATTGCTGCAAAACTTTACATTAAAGGGGGCGCAGATCTAAATGAAGAAACAGAGAGCGGAGAATCTGTGCTTGCAAATGCACTGAGGCATCATTGTGATTTTGACATAATGCAACTGCTTATTGATAACAATGCAAATATATATGATTTTGATAATGAAGGTGTGAGTATATTTGATATGGCTATCACATATAACAACATAGAGATGGTTCACTATATGATTAAACAAGGAATAGATGTAGACGAAACTAAAAGAAAAAGTGGTTTTACGCCTCTCATGTGTGCATCAAGTTATGGAAGAGTGGAGATTGTAAAAATACTTTTAAAAAAGGGTGCTAACAAAGACCTCAAAGAGTCTAAAGGGTTTAGCGCTACTGATTTTGCAAGAAAGATGAATAAAAAATCAGTGTTAGTTTTGTTAGATTTTGATGAATCACTTCCCAAAAATAAGGCTTATATTAGATAATATCAATAATAGTTAGTCAAAAAAAATACCCTGATTTTCATTATCTAATGGTTTTCTTTTTTCTTTTGTTAACCACTCTTTAAGTAAAGATTCAATCACCTTGCTTAGACTCATCTTGTATCTACTTCTTGAATACAACATCGCATCATCCCATGTTGTTTTATCTATGAGCAAACTTCGTGTTATCTCATCTTTAGGTTTCATATTAAATCCTACTATATAATTTACTATATAGTAAATAAAAATCTCTTTACAATTGCTTAAATCCAATTTATGCAATAAAAAATTATCATTGTACTTCAAGTGTTTTTAACGCACTAATCGTTATCATTCAAATTATTTAATAAAGAGGTAATTGTGATCAATGAATTTAATAACTAAAAAAGCAGTATGTATCATGAGTGGTGGAATGGACTCTACTTTGAGTGCCTATATAATGAAACAAGATGGATATGAGATCATTGCTGTTCATTTCAATTACTATCAAAGGACACAACAAAAAGAGCTTGAGTGCTTTGAGAGTATATGTGATGCTCTTGATGTCAAAGAACGATATGTTCTTGATTTAGACTTTTTTTCACAGCTTGGAGCTTCTGCTTTAACAGATAAAAGTATAGATGTACCTACAGGAGGGATAGAGGATGGAGTCCCTGTCACTTATGTCCCTTTTAGAAATGGTATATTTTTAAGTATGGCTGCGGCTATTGCTGAAAAAGAGGGCGCTAGTATCATAAGTATAGGCGTAGTTGAAGAGGATAGTAGCGGTTATCCCGACTGTAGAAAAAGCTATATAAAAAGTATGCAAGAGAGCATCAATCTAGGGACTAAAGAGACAACAAACATAAGTATCCACATGCCTTTAGTGGAGATGAAAAAATCACAGATTGTTCAAAAGTCACTTGACCTTCATGTACCATTGCATCTTACATGGAGTTGTTACCAAGATGAAGAGGAAGCATGTGGAGTTTGTGATAGTTGTAGGCTTAGACTCAATGGTTTTAAACAAGCAGGGGTACAAGATCCGATCAGTTACAGAAACTAATCTCAACTTCAAAGAGTTACGAATAACACATATCTGTAAACCTAGACTTAAAAATAGTTATATTAGCGTAGATAAAAAAGCAAATATAATTTTAAAAACACCTCAGGTTTCATCAGTTTATATACACAATCTTTTACTCAAAAAAGAGGTTTGGATAAGGAAGAAAATAAAAAGCACTTTAAGCAATCCTCCTCTCATACTTAAACTTGATGGTATCCACTCCCAAAAATCAAAAGATATATTAATCAAAAGAGTTGATCACTTTGCTAAAAAGATGGGATTACAATATAGTGAATTAAAATTTAGAAAAATGAAAAGTAGATGGGGGAGCTGTAGCTCAACGAGAGTTATTACTCTCAATAAAAAACTTGTAAAGACTCCTGATGTATGTGTAGATTATGTTATTGTCCACGAGCTAGCGCATCTTGTACACATGAATCATTCAAAACAATTCCATGCGCTTGTCCAAGTATATATACCTTATGATGCAGAAGCCAAAAAATTATTATCTCGTATACTATTTGAATAATTTATCTTACATTTAAAAATTGTTTTAAGCCGATCTCACTCCACTGCTTTGAAAGGCGTAAAAATCGCTCAACCGATGCATTTACCATTTTGAAGTCTTCATTTTTAGCACTTAACTCGTGAAGTACTTCTTGTAAGGCTATTTTCCCTTTAGCAATGACATCATCGGGGAAATTACTGAGTTTAACACCAAGACCTTGAAGTTTCTCTAAGGCTACAATATTTTTAGCATAAAACTCATAGGTCATATTGGAGTTGAGCTCATTTGTAGCCATCTCTACCATCACTTGGTGCTCAAAAGAAAGCTTGCTCCAAAACTGTTTATTAAATGTTAGCTCCAAAATAGAGCCAGGTTCATGCCATCCAGAATAATAATACGGTGCTACTTTATAAAATCCCATCTTGATATCTAGTGCTGGACCAACCCATTCTGTTGCATCTATTACTCCTCTTTCAAGGGCACTGTATATCTCTCCAGCAGGTAAAAGGATAGTATTTACGCCAAGTTTTGAAAACACTTCTCCACCAAGTCCAGGTATCCGCATCTTAAGACCCTGCATGTCTTTAAGGGATCTTATGGGTTTTGTAAACCATCCACCCATTTGGATATTAGTATTACCTCCCATAAAGGGGTAAAGATTGTATTTAGCATATTGTTCACGCCATAGCTCATATCCACCACCATAAAGCATCCATGAGTTGATCTCTTCAGCTGTAAAACCAAATGGAAAACCACTATAAAGTGAAAAGGCAGAATTTTTTCCTTTCCAGTAATAAGGTCCTGAGTGAAAAGCATCTATTTGACCACTTGAAGCTGCATCAAAAACAGCTAAAGCTGGAATAAGAACATTTTTAGGATAGACTTTTACTTCTAAAGAGCCTCCACTGACATCTTTTAGCCTTTGCGCAAAATTTTCTACCCCTGTCCCCATAATAGGAAAGTGAGCAGGCCAACTTGTAGCAAGTTTAATTATTGTTTTTTTATTTTTGTTTACATTTACATTTTTTACACCTAAAGAGTGTTTTTGCGGATGCTTTGAATAGTCTATTGCTTGTCTGTTGGAGTCGTTGCAAGCATTGAGGGCTAATGATGATGTAGCCAAAGCTGTGGTTGTTAAAAATTTTCTACGGTTCATTTTGTATCTCCTTAGATATCAAATAATGTTTTTACACTATTACTGGTTTTTTTATTGAGTACAGATTTGGAAACACCTACTACAAGAGCAAAGTTAAACTTGCTTTTTTTAAGAGTAGTTAAAATCTCATCACTATTTTCATATCTAGTGACATTGTTTTCATTTGATATATAAATATCTTTTGGTAGGAGATAAACAATATTTGCCCAAGGTGCCTTACTTTGTAGAAAATCTATCTCTTTTTGAATTAATGAGCTATTCTTTTCAAAAATTAAGACTTTATCACTAGTCCCGAACTCTTTTATTTGTAAATTTTTATTTGTAAAAACTGCTTCAAAGTTATCTATGGTATGAAATTTTCTTAATTTATAGTTTATTTTTAAACTTTCATATAGATGAAATAGTTCTTCCAAATAAGGGATAAAAAATGGAGAGATTAACTCCCTTTCGTAATATTTATCATTGTATATAAAAGAGGTTTCAAATAAAGTTTGTTCAACAATCTCTATACTTTTGTTGATTGTGCTGTTTATTGATTTGATATTTGTAAATATATTTTCATTGTGAAGGGTAGGGCAAAAGAGTAAAATTATTCTGTTTTGTAGTTGCCAAAGTTGTCTAAATAATTTTGACTTATCTAAAGTTACCACAATAAAATTATTATCTGTTGTGATTTGAGAAGCAAGTTTGAGGACAATTTCATCACATTTATACACTGTGATTTCATTTTCTATAAGTCTAAAACGCAGAAGTTTATCTAAGGCTTCTTGAAGGTTTTTTACATGAATCCATGCTATTTCTTCATCTGTTACAGAAGCGATTTGATCATACAATATCCCATATGCTCCATTTTTGATAGCTAACTCTATCTCTGAGATAGAGTTAGCTATGAAAAGGTCACCTCTTTTAACTCTATGTGCTTCAAAAACAATATTTTCAAAACTATTGACACAGGGTGTATTTACCAGTTTTGCATCAATGAGGGCTAAAAGGTTTTCAAGTCTCATCCAATAGGCGTACCAGATTTTTTAGGTTTTTCTGGACGAACCAAGCACAATCCATCCTCATCTTTTGCCGCTAAAAGCATACCTTCACTCATCATCCCCATCAATTTTGCAGGCTTAAGGTTTGCAACTACACAAATTTGTGTATTTACAAGTTCCTCAGCAGAGTAAAATTCTTTAATACCTGCTATAACTTGTCTTGGCTTCTCCTCACCTAAATCAACTTGTAGTTTTAAAAGCTTTTTACTTTTTGGAACTTCCTCGGCTTCCATAACAGTTCCAACTTTAAGAGAAGTTTCAAAAAATTGACCTATCTCTATAAGATTGTCATCCTCTTTATCTATCTCTTTTAACTCTTCTTTGGGTTTGCAAGGCTCAACCTTTGGTGCTTCTTGCATTAAAGGCTCCTCTATACGAGGAAAAAGTGGCGGAACTTTTTTAATCGTAAAAGAGCTTAAAAGTTGTTTCTCTACAATAAACTTTTTATAGCTTGCGTTATCTATAATAAAACTAAGAGCATCTGCAATCGTATTTGTAGTATTTGGCATAATAGGGTGAAGCATAATGGATGCACGGGCAAGGATATTTGCTACTAAAGCAACAGTAGCTAAAGCTTCCTCAGTTTTCCCTTCTTTCATCTTAACCCATGGAGCATGTTCCTCTATTGCCTTATTTGCAATAGAAAAAAGTTTCCATAATTCTTCTAAATAGCGATGCGTTTGCATATTTTCCATAAATTTGTCAAGAGAATCAAGAACTCCATTCATATTGGAGAGTTCCTTGGAATGATATATTTGTACATCTTCAGAATCAATAATAAAATCAGAATATTTACCACTCATACCTATAATGCGGTTAAGAAGATTCCCTAAATCGTTGCTTAGCTCAGAGTTGATTCTGTCAATAAATGCTTTTTGGGAAAAATCACCATCTTGACCAAAAGGAACTTCACGGAGCATAAAGTATCGTAGATTTTCTACACCATACAAGTCTGCAACCTCTTTTGGAGCAACAACATTTCCTTTTGATTTACTCATCTTTTCGCCATCTCTTGTCCACCAACCATGTGCACCAATATGCTTTGGAAGGGGAAGGTCTAAACTCATTAAAAATGCTGGCCAATAGATAGCGTGGAAACGAAGAATATCTTTGCCTACAAATTGTGTTGAAGCAGGCCAAAAATCCATATTTTTCTCATCTTTTCCATAGCCTAAAGCTGTGATGTAGTTGAGGAGAGCATCTAACCATACATACATGACATGCTTATCATCGTTCATAGATTTTGGCATCTTAACACCCCAAGTGAAAGATGTCCGAGTTACTGAAAGATCACGAAGTCCACCTGCGACGAAATTTTTCACCTCATTAATTCTTGAGCGAGGTAAAACAAAATCTGGATGCTCTTCATAATATGCTAAAAGTTTATCTTGGTAGTTGGAGAGTCTAAAAAAGTAGCTTTCCTCTTTTACAATATTGGTAGTTCTTCCGCAGTCTGGACAAAATTCACCATCAACGAGCTGAGTTTCAGGAAAAAATGTTTCACAACTTACGCAGTAGTGTCCTTCATAAAAGTCCTTGTAGATATCACCTTTTGCATACATTGTCTCAAAAGCTTTTTGAACACCAATTTTGTGTTCTTCATCTGTTGTACGAATAAATTTATCGTAACTTATTCCAAAATCATCCCAAAGATTTTTAAAAGAAGCACTTATCTCATCCGCAAATTCTTGAGTAGGTTTGCCATTTTTCTGGGCTGACTCTTCTATCTTTTGACCGTGCTCATCAGTTCCTGTTAAAAAGAAAGTTTTCTCGCCCTTAAGCCGTTCATATCTAGCAACTGAATCTGCTATAAATGTTGTATAAGCATGTCCAATATGTGCCTCTCCGTTTACATAGTATATAGGTGTTGTTATGTATTTACTCAATTTTTCTTCCTGTCAAATATATTGATGTTATTTTATCTAAATAGCCTTAGATTTATCAATATTTTACTTTGTATTGCAAAAAATATTCGAACTTTAGTGAGAGAAACTAAACCCAACAGAAAACTTTGTTAAATTACGATTATAATCAATTAGAGACTCTTCATATCCACTAAAAATTTTTATATATAGGTTTGTTTCATCCTGAAGAGGGTATGAATATGTTGCTCTCAATGCTCCTTTTTGTGTATCAAAGTTACCCCTTGCCATAAAAGTCAATATACTTTTTTTGTAAAAATATGTAAATTTAATCTTGTTATACCCTAAGTAGTCCATTATATCAGGATTATCACTTAAATTGGCTCCAGTTCCAAGTGGCGCTTGAAGTGTCAAATCTAAAAGGAGTGTATTGTACTGCATTCGCATTGTAATATAAGTATAATTTATGCTTTTAGAGAGATTTTTCATTTTCTTTCCATCTACATAAACATTTGAAGTGTTTGGTTGGCCATTAGATAGATGAGCAAAGGCAAATTTTAAGGAACGGATTTTCATAGAGTATTTATTGTCATCAACAGGAAATACTACAAAACCTTCTGGGTTATAATTTGTCTCTCTAAATGGTGAAGAATAGGTATATAACTGCCAAAAAGATTTCTGTGAATATGCAAGATAATAAGAGCCATGAAGACCAAACAGATTTTTTAATATTTTACGCTTTAGGCTTATTTGTAACGCTGCTTCTACATTACTAAAATTAACTGGACGACCACTTGAGAGATACTTTTTATTTGCATAGCCATAAGGGAGCAGGTAGTTTACCTTATATGCTTCAAGAGCAATACCACTAGTAAGCCATTTTTTCATACTCTCTTTAGCCTCATCATTTTTAATATGTAATAGATCGATTTTACTCTTCGCACCTTTATATTCATAACTATCAGCATAGCACTGTACCAATAAAAACAACAGTAGAAAAAAAATTCTCATATACAGTTATCCTATCTTCTGATATTTTTGTTATAGAGAGCAAATAAATATTTTTTAAACGCATACCCAGCTGTAAGCTTTAGTATATTTGGATTTTTTGCATTAAAATTCAAAACCCCCAGTATCGCCTTTTGACATACTGTTATATACTGACTTTACATAGTCATTCCGTAGCTCACATGAAAAGTAGTGTTCACAACTTGAACAACTTTTCATGTTTTTTTCCATTTGACATGACTGAAGCTTTTTAATCATGTTTTGAAGATGGAGTTCAAACTTATCAAGTTCTACTTCACTAGTGATTTGCATATACTTCTTTTACTCTTGCTATCTCATATTTAGACCCAAAAAAACAAGGAGATGTATCATGTATATGGCTACATTCTAAGCTTAGTAAGTCTTTAGTCCCATCAATCGCTTCTCCACCAGCTTTCATGTATGCAAAAGCAAAAGGGAAGACCTCAAAAAGTTTGCGAAGTTTGCCATTTGGTTTGTCACTTGTTGCTGGATATGAAAAAAGTCCACCACCTTTGAGCAAAAGTTGATGAAGATCTGGAACCATACCTCCTGAATATCTTAGGCGGTAACCCTCAGCAAAAAAGCTATCCACCATCTCTTTATGATATGGAGTCCAGTTTTGCTGTGTTCCACCAGGTGCATTGAGATTACCTTTATCTTTAAGGTGGATCTCTTTGACAAACTCAAAAGTTTCCCCTTGAAGTAAGTGCATTTTAGCTTTGTTGTGGGTAAAAACCATCTCAACTCGTGGACCAAATACAACATAACACGATGCTACCATCTTTTGTGCATCAAAAGCTCCATCATATATACCAAATATAGAGCCTACGCTAAGATTAACATCTACAAGAGATGAACCGTCAAGCGGATCATACGCGATGAAATATTTTCCATCTTTGTGTAGGAGCATCTCTGCTTCTTTTTCCTCGCTAGCTATAGTGTGGATAGAGGTCACTTTGGAAAACTCCTCCTCAATAATCATATCACACTTGATATCAAGCTGAAGTTGCGTTTCACCAGAACTATTTTCTTGTGAAGAGTAACCAAAATCTTTAACATCTATCGCTTTTTTAATTCTTATAGCAGTTTTCTGTATTGCCTCAAATATATCTGTCATTTTTTAGACTTCCTTTGCATTTTTTAATATCCAAGATATTATATCTTCACAATTGTTCAAATCTAATATCTTTACATTTTTAGGTAAATCATACTGACTTACATCTATGCTTTCATCAATCGCTAAAGCATCCATGTAGTCGAAGTAATCACTATCGAGTTCATCTCTAAAGATACTAATGCGAGGTAAAGGAAGATTTTTAAGTCCCTCAACAAGCAAGATATCAAAATCATTAAAAAGCCTCATCATCTCATCAAGTTCTTTTTGCCTTTGAGAAAAGTAAGTAGTGCGAGTAGGAGAGGTTACAATGACCTCTGCACCCGTATCACTAAATTTATAGCTATCTTTTCCAGCTACATCGAAACGTGCTTTATCACCTGGGTCATGTTTTATTATAGCTACTTCAAGATTTTTCTCATGAATCAGTTTCCGTGCGATTTTTAATATGATTGTAGTTTTGCCACTATTTGAAGGACCAGTAAATGCTACTGCTAATCTTTTTTTCATAGAACTTTTCTTTTTTTAAAGAGATTATACAAAATAGACACTTAAAAAGTTGTTTAATAAGTTATAATTTCGCCATGAAAACCTTAATATCTTTATTTTTACTGCTGTTTTTGAATGCCTGCTCCCATCAAAATGCTTTTTCCCAATTTAAAATGGATGAAGAACAAGAACGAAGTATTACATCGCTCAAACGTAGCAAAATCACTCAAGGAACAAACACAGTAGGTGCTTTTAACGCTCTATACCTCAATAGTGTTTATCCTAACCTTTATAATGGCAATGAGTACTTTTATGTATACATGTATCTAAAAAAAGAGCAAACACTCACTCTCAGCAATGAAGATAACAATACGCTACACCTAACACTCAATGGAAACTCCCCATTAGAATTGAAAAAATTAAATCCAAAAAATAGATTTTCAAATTTAAGTTCTTCTAAAAATAAATGGAATCAATATTATTTAGTATCATTCGATACAGTAGGGAAAATCCTTACTTTGAAGCTCGAAAGCGATCAGTTTGATTCGGCTTCATTAAAGTATCAAAAAGATCGACAATAGAGATCTTTTCACCCATAATTTTTTTATACATCACATAGTTAGCTAAAACTTTTTTTCCATATTCACGACTCTGGGTATTAGACATCATCTCCATGCTCAAATAGGGCTCATATTTACCTTTTTTGAACTTTCCGCTCAACAGGTAGGATTTAAAAAAACCTATACCACCATTATATGCATACGCTATAAAAAGAGGGTGATATAAAGAGCGTTGCATCCATCGTAAATGATGACGAGCATAACGAAGATTATGTTTTGGTTCAAACATTTCATTGAGGGTTTTGATGGGGTGTTTTATCTCTTTACTAATTGCATTTGTGACAAAAGGCATCATCTGCATAAGCCCTTGTGCAAAAGAGTAAGAGAGCGCAGAGGGAATGAGTTGGCTTTCTTGACGCATTAATGCATAGATTATTGCTTTGTCATCATTCTTTAAGCCTTTTAAGTATTTGTCGTAAGGCATCAGGTAGGCATAGAGATTGTAGTCATTTGCTTTTTGCAATATGTAGGCTTGAACTGGCTTCATATCTTCTTGTTCATACTTCTCAAGCAACTTATATAAAGATTCTTTTGAAGTAAGTTTAATCTCTTGATATATTTCATCCCAACAAAAAGGGTCTGTAAGGCTTTTATAGCTTACTTTCTGCTGAGTAGGTATCTGTGAAAAATAATTATGTATCTTTATACCCATCAAATCATGCGCATAAAGAGTATAGATGTTTATATCTGTAGAACCCATAAGTTCTTTTAAATATTTTTTATTTTTAGTGACTTGATACAACCAAAACGTATTTTTGTCTCTATTGATGCGTACAAGAGCTTTTTTGCGAGAAAGAAGAAAAAATTTTATTGCCTTTTTTTCATCTTTATGCTTTAAGTGGTTGATTGCCAAGAAAAAATTACTGACAGAGTCAAGGACCTCTCCATTGGCAACCAGAAGGGATTTTTGGAGATTGTAAAGCGTTCTCGTGTTAACAACTATCTTTATAAACGGTGCTACACCATCTCCACAACTCAAAGAATCAATAAATTTTTTATTAAGATGAATATTGAGTTTTTTATTTCGATATCTGTATCCTGCTTTGTTAAAAAAGTTTAAAAAGTCATCTGCACTATAGTTTTCATAGGCTTTTTGTGTATTTGGTTCATTTTGAATATTGAGCATAGATATGAGATGTTTATCTGTAAGTTTAGCAATTATCTTTTTTCTTTGCTGATTGGTGTAAGGTAAAGAACGTCTAATGTTTATAGCTAGTTTTAGACATTCTGGATCTTTGATGCTCAAGAGATTTTTATTTTTTTTGCATTGAGCTTTGAATTTAATAGTTTTATCATCTGTTTTTTTTGCATATCTATAAAAAATTTTATTATTTTTGATACCCTTTACTTGTGCATACGCAGCATCAGCTTGACTAGATGTAATGCGTTGACCTAAGTATTGCCATATCATAAAATCTTTCGTTCTACCCGTAGGTTGTTGTGAAAGCTTTTTTAAAGAGATCTCAGCAAGAAGAGATGTTGAGAAAAAGAACAATAAAGCAACAAGTTTGAGCATCTAATGAAGAGAGTAGAGAAGGGAACTAAACACCACAACAATTGCTTGAAGACCAATAATAATAATTAAAGGTGCCAAATCAAGACCACCAAAATCAGTACGAATGTATCTTCTTACATAGCTATATGCAGGGTTTGTTATACGATATAAAAACTGAACTACAGGGTTGTAGGGGTCAGGATTGATAAAGCTCATAAGAGCAGTTGCAATAATAACCCAAATATACACATTGATAAGGCTAAGAAGGATGCCTCCTAAACCTTGTATGATTTCCATAATAACATTCATTTTACTATCTCCCCAATATAATTTTTGATATATCTATAAATCTTTTCAATATCCACATCCTCGCTACTTCCTGTTAGAACCAAACAAAGTGCTTTTAAGAAGTTTTCATCTTTTAGTCCAGATTCTTTCATAATGTAGTTTTTAAAATCATCATATTGATCAAAATAGGGTGCATCTTTGATGATTTTAATAATTATATCTGATTGTTGGGCAAACTCCTCAGAGATAATTTTTGGAGCAAAGATTAGTGCTATTTTAGATTTAAGCTCTTTTGTTGTATTTATATTTTCTAGATATATTTTTGCAAGCTCGCCAATCTCTTCATCAGCAAAACCAACATATCTTGATAACTCTTTAGCATCAAGCATTTTCAAATGTTTTTTATTTATTTTTTTTAATGTATCCATGTCAAAATAGGTAGAGGAGAGGGATAAATCTTTTAAATCTAACCATTGAATTGCTTCTTTGAGTGTAAATATCTTTGTAGGGGTACTATTTCCCATTGATATTAAATAATTTGAAATTGCTTCAGGTAAAAAACCTTCTTCCAAAAGCCATTTTATACTCAAAGTATCATTACTTAAGATTGTTGGAAGATAGGAATATTTTATTTTTTTATTGTATTGCAATGCAGTTCTAATATGGTCTTGTTTTTGAATATTTTCTTTATAGTTTTCTTCACAAACAATAGCAGAGATGTCATTTAACATATCATCAACAGCACAAGAAAAATCGTAAGTTGGTGTTTTGTCTTGTTGCATAATTACAAAACTTTCAGTATCCTTAGTTGATCTTTTTATTCTAATAGTAAAAGGGCTTGTGTTGTCTATAACAAGTTCTGCTGGAAGATTTGCACAAGCGTCATCATATCTGTATTGTTTTTTATCTGCTTTGGCTTCGGCTTTTTTTGATGCCAACCACTCTGGAGAGCAAAAACAACTAAAAGCCTTTTTTTCATGCATAAGTTGTAGTGCCATAGCTGTATGAAAACGGATATTTTCACTTTGGTAAAGAGTCTGAGAATAATTAATTCCAAATAGGTCTAATATATCAAGTATCTCTTTATCTTTAGCATCTATATTTTTCTCTTTATCCATATCTTCAATTGTAACAACAAACTCTTCATTCTTTTGACG
>WFMY01000203.1 GCA_015488855.1 Helicobacteraceae bacterium | reverse complement strand
TCTTTGCATCTTGGAGTTTTGTGAAATCATCCTTAAGTAAAAGTTTTACTCTGTCATATCTAGCCAACTCTCTAAGCCTTTCATACTTTTGTAAGCACTCAAATCAAGCATAATAGGAGTGATGGAAATATAACCAGCCTGCGTTGCTTCATAGTCACTCATCCCCGTTTGTCCATCACGGGGAGAAAAATCAAGAGGATGCAAACCTAACCAATGATGCTCTTCCCCTCTTGGATTTTTATGCATGTGAGAGTCATTTGCATAGTGTCGATACCCAGCGTAAGTAACTTTCATCTGTGCATCTTCTTGAGTATTTGGGATGTTGATATTTAAAAACTCTCTTTTTGGAAGGGGAAATTCACCAGATATGATCTTCATTACTAGATTTTTTATCGTTTTTGAAGCGAGTCCAAACTCTCCACTAGGGTTAGTAAAATCCATAATCTGTGAGATAGCAATAGAGGGAATGTCGTGCAGAACTCCTTCCATAGCTCCAGCAGCGGTTCCACTGTATGTGATATCCTCACCCATATTTGAACCACGGTTGATACCACTCACAAGCAGATCAGGTTTTTCATCTTTAAAGAGTGTTGAAAGTGAAAGATAAACACAATCACTAGGAGTTCCATCATCAAGTTTATAAAAATCATCATCGACAGAGATGAAACGAAGTGGACGAACAAGGGTTATGGAATGTCCACAAGCAGATTTTTCATTTGCAGGAGCTACGACGGTAACCTGCACACCCTCTATACTTCGCAAAGAGTTTACGAGTTCGTGTAAACCTTTTGCCTCATAACCATCATCGTTTGTCACTAAAATATTATAGATTTTTTTCATAAATGTATTTTAGCATTAAAATTCTAAAACCTCTTCTCAAATTCAGGAGTATGTATTATAAAAAATATTTTTTAATGAAACTATCTAACTTGTCTTTTAGCTCTTCTTGTGATTTATCTCTTATATCATTGTAAAGCTTATTTGATATCCTTATAAATATTTCTAGTATTTTAGGGTCAAAATGTGTACCACTAGATTCTTTCATTATGCCTATAGCTTTCTCATAGCTAAATGCTTGTTTATATGGTCGTTTTGAGGTTAAAGCATCAAATACATCTATGATTGAAAATATTCTTGCTATGTTTGGAATTTTATCTTTTGAAATTTGTTTTGGATAACCACTACCATCATACTTTTCATGATGTGAGTAGATGACATCATTTCCTTTTGCTAACCAATTATTTCCTTTTATAATCATAATGCCTTTTTGAACATGCTGCTTCATAATCTCAAATTCATCATTTGTAAGTTTACCTTTTTTTAATAGTATCTTATCAGGTATACCAATCTTACCAATATCATGCAAAAATGCACCTACTATTAGGCTCTGCATTTGATCTATTTGTAGATTTAATTCTTGAGCTAATAAAATTGAATATATTGTCACTCTATAGTTATGTTCATTTGTATCACTATCTCTTAATGCTACTGCATTCCCTAAAGTCCTTATTGTGAGGAGATGATTAATCGTAAGTTCAACTTGATTTAGATTGAGGCGTTTATAAGCAATATAAATAAGAGGAAAGATAGATAAGCTAAAAACAATTATGGATATTAGAATAATAACTAATGTATAGAAAATATTATGTTCAAATTCTTTTATAACACTATTGTTTACTTTTTTGACTCCTTTTAGATATCCTAAAAGTTTATTATTTTTATATATTGGACGAAAAACAAATATATAAAATTGGTTATTTTGCACTTTAAAAAAATCATATTTCGTCTCTTTTGTAGTTGGAAAGAGATACTTAGTATTGGAATAATATTTTTTTATCTGTTTTATATTTTTTGTATCTTTAAAAAAGCTGCTAAGCTTTTGTTTATTTTTATCATATATCTCAAATATTGTAAAATCTATCATTTGTATATGTTTTAAAAATGCTTTTGATGATAAGGTATCTTTTATTTTACCTAAGCCCAGCTCTACATGCTTTCTAATATTGCTTGCTAGTTTATAGTTGAAATTATCTTTTGAAACAAGATATATAGCAATGTTATTTATAGTACCTAAAAACACTATTGTTATAATTAAACTTTTAAAAAATTGCTTGATTATGTTTTGATTTTTATTCATTGGATATTTTATCTTATTTTATCTTTGATAATTCTACCACTCAATTCTTGAAGTTTAGTTTTTAAAGAATCAGAGCGAAGAACGAAGGAACTTATAGCATATTAAACTTTTTTTTTGAAATGATATGTTATTATTAGATTAGAAGAAAAAAAGGGGTCAAGTCAATCATGTTTTATTTGTTTACAAACTACCATACTCACCATGTAAATAACTCTAACTCCCGAAGAGATTTTCTAAAAAAGGCAGCCTCACTCTCAGTTATTGGTGCAAGCTCAGCTATAGCTAACACAGTAGATAGCCTTGCTATTATCACTGAATCATCAAGTGACATATATTTATCACATGAAGATTTTCAGACATTGGCTCTTTTAAGACAAAGATTTAAAAGACTCAAAAAATTTGTTGGATTTGCAAACTTCAATATTATCTCATACAATTCTGCGATGTATTATGCTAGAAATTATAGCTCTATAGGAAAGTTTACGCAAGCAGAGATTTATCTTATGGAAAGATTTTTTTATGAAGACCCTTCTCGTTATGGCTTTTATGGAGATAAAACAGTAGCACACATCACAACGAGCATCAAGCGTTCTGATTTACAAAAAATTAATGGTAGTGGACACTTTATCTTCAAAGGAACTTCACTTGAAAGCTTCAACAGACTACAAAAAGATGTAGATACTCACAGTGTAATTCTGACATCTGGTGTACGAAGCGTGATTAAGCAGATGAGACTCTTTACAGATAAACTCTACAGAAACCATGGCAACATAACTCAAACAACAAGTTCCATAGCCCCTCCAGCATACAGCTACCACTCAACAGGGGATTATGACCTAGGAAAGCGTGGCTTTGGCTATGCTAATTTTACTTCTAGGTTTGCACTCACAAAAGAGTTTCGTGAACTTAAAAAGCTTCCTTATATAGAGATGCGCTACACACTACGCAACCATGATGGTGTAAGGTATGAACCTTGGCATATTAAGGCTAAGGTTTAACCCAAATTTTAGAAATTCCTATTGCATAATTTGGGTTTAAGCAACACAAAATGTTATTCGTGTATAATTTCGTAACACTTATCTTTACGAGGACACTTTTTGAGAGATATCACACTTATCTTACTTGCAGCAGGTAGTTCTAGCAGATTTGAACTTGATGTAAAAAAACAGTGGCTTCGTATCAATCATCTTCCTTTGTGGCAATTCGTAACAAATTCATTACAAAAAAAAGTTAATTTTAACAATGTGATAATCACAGCTTCAAGCGATGATATAGAGTTTATGAAAATGTATGCAGATTTTACCTTTGTCGAAGGTGGATTAACTCGTCAACAATCTTTACAAAACGCCCTTACACAGGTCACTACAGAATTTATCCTTGTCAGTGATATTGCTAGATCTTGTATCTCACAATCATTTTTAGATGAGATTATCGCGAAAAAAGATTTTGCTGATTCTATTGTGCCTTATCTTAAAGTAACAGACACTATTGTTTACGATGGTAACACCATAAACAGAGATAAAGTAAAACGCATCCAAACCCCTCAACTCTCTCGAACAAAGATATTGAGAGAAGCTTTGCAGACAAAAGAAGAGTTCACCGATGAAAGCAGTGCTATTGTCGCCAAGGGTGGTACAAGAGAGTTTATTTTAGGTGATGAAGATGCACTCAAGATTACCCATCTCAGTGATTTGAAAAACATCCCTTGTTTAGAAGCACCCTCCCCTGATACACTCAGTGGTACTGGGTTTGATGTTCATGCCTTTGAAGACAACAAAGAGATGTTTCTTGGCGGAGTTAAGATAGACTCAGCCTTTGGCTTCAAAGCCCATAGCGATGGTGATGTAGCTATTCATGCACTCATTGATGCTCTCCTTGGTGCATCTGGCTTAGGTGATATCGGGATGTTATTTCCAGATAATGATGACAAATTTAAAGATATAGACTCTAAAGAACTACTCTCTTTTGTAGTGAAAAGAATCTATAATTTTGGATTTGTAATCATAAATGTAGATATAACGATCATGGCAGAAGTACCTCGAGTAGGAAAATATAAACTACCAATGAGAAAAATTTTAAGTAAAATTTTAAAAATAGACCAATCTCGTGTAAATATAAAAGCGACAACTACAGAAAAGCTTGGATTTATAGGTAGAGGTGAAGGTGTCGGCGTTGTTGCCAATGCAAATTTAAAGTATTATAACTGGAAAGAAGAGTAAAATTGAAAATATTAATTATAGAAAATGAAGTTTATTTAGCACAAAGCATAGCAACAAAGCTAGGTGAGTTAGGACATGTCTGTGAGATGTGTACATCAACAAGAGACGCGATTAAAAGTAACAATTATGATGTTGTTTTGCTCTCTACAAATATTAACGGACAAGACTTTAACCCCGTTATAGACACTTTTAAAAACTCTATCATCTTACTTATGGTTTCATATATCTCCAATGATACCGTGTCAAAGCCTTTATCTGCTGGAGCAAAAGATTATATTCTTAAACCATTTATGATTGAAGAGCTTATTCGTAAAATTCATCACTATCAAGACTATGAGACACTAAAAAGAAGAAATGAAGCTTATGAAAAGTATTTAGAGCATTCATTTTCAAGCATTAAAAATGATTATAACTATAATGAGATAGAGTTACCACTTTTTATCTCTTCTGGTTTTACGAAAAATGCAGATGCCTTTGCCTTTGAATATGCAAAAGCTAAGAATAAGGCACTTAACTTTATTAGTCTCTCAAATCCAAAAGCCTTAAATGAGATCAATACTTCAAGTCCAAATTCGCTCCTTTACATTATTGACTATCAAACACTTAAAAAGCCTGAGCGAAAAGCTTTTATTGAGGCTATTGCTGAGAAGCAAGCCATCGTTGCAAGTACAGATAAAGTTGAAGAGGTGGACTTTAAAGTTTTAGATATAAAAAGTGATACCAATATTTTTGACCAAGGAGAGATTTTACCTATAGAAGATTATGTTAAATTTATAGTTTTAAATTATCAAAGTAAATTCCCAGATACAGAACTTTCTAAAAAACTAGGTATTAGTAGAAAAAGTCTATGGGAAAAACGAAAAAAATATGATATCGTCAAGAAAAAATAAAACAATACTCATAGACTCAGAGGCTGCTTCTGCGCTAGAGTTACTTAAAAATGGTCTTTTAAAACCTGCCACAAAACTCATGAATGCAGCAGAATCTAAAGAGATTTTAGATACGGGTCTTATCAATGGACAAACATTTCCTTTCCCTTTTATTTTAGCACCATCTGGAAAGATGAACAAAGAGGTATTGAGCTCTTTAGATAAAGATGAGGTGTTGAGCATCTTGTTTCAAGGTAAAGAGTTCGCTACTTTAGTAGTTGAAGAGATATTTGAGATAAATCCCCTCTTAAGAATAAAACAGATATATGGTACAGCTGACCTCAATCACCCTGGAGTCAAAGCAACACTCAACAGAATCGGTACACTTGCAGTCAGTGGCAATTTTCAATTGAGCAATAAAAAAGTTCTTGAATGTAAAAAAAAGATAGATGAAGCCAAAGAGATGGTCGAAGCCAAACATACAACAGCTCTTATGATGGCAGCAAATCCTTTGCACCGTGCACATGAAAGACTTATCCGACAAACTCTTGATAGTACAGATCTCCTCGTCATCTTTTTACTTAAACCTTATACAGACTCAAATCTTGCTTATGATATTCGTAAAGAAACTTTAGAGTTTTTCATCAATAATTTTTTAACTAAAAACAAAGTAGTAATCATCCCTCTTGAAAACAGCTATATTTTTGCAGGCTATAACGAAATCATCATCGATGCTATTGTTGCTAAAAACTATGGTGTAGATAGACTTACTATTGGGAAAAACCATGCAGGACTTGGAATGTTTTATGATTCTAATTTAAACAAATCTATCATCGACAAAGTGATAGGGATAGATATAGAGATAACAGTTGCTAGCGAGTTTGCATATTGTGATAAATGTACAACTCTTGTTAGTAAAAACACTTGTCCACATGGTCAACACCATCAGATTTCTTATCATGCAGATTCTATACTTGACCTTTTAGAGCTTGGGATACTCCCTCCAACCGTGCTTATTCGTAAAGAGATAAGTGCTTTCATATTGGGTAAATTATTCCCAAATCGCTTTAAAAATCTTGAAAAACTTTATTATGATTTACTTCCAGTCTCAGGACTCTTGGAAAATCATACTGAGAGAGATTTTTACATAAAACTTATGAAGTTGTACCAAACAACTTCTCTCACATGATAGGAACAAAATGAATTGGTTTTTTATAACATTAGGCTATAGTGGCTTAGCTCCAAAAGCGCCTGGTACTGTAGGTACTTTAGTTTCACTTCCACTTGGTATGCTCATCCTCATTTACTTTGATGCACAGACTTTGTTTTTAGCTACCGTTCTCATCTCTATTATTGCCATTAAAGAGATAAACAAATATGAAAAAAACTCAGCAATCCATGATGATAAACGCATAGTGATAGATGAACTCGCTGGAATGTGGTTTGCACTAAGCATCGCTCCTGCGATAGGTGTAAGTACAGGTGAAGTGTTAAATTTTGAAAATGGATTTCTTGTACAATCTATTTTATCGTTTATACTCTTTCGTTATTTTGATATTGCAAAACCTTCTATCATTGGACGACTCGATCGTGAAGCTCCTGGTGGAGTAGGTGTAATGGGGGATGATATTGTAGCTGGTATAGCAGCAGGAATCTTAAGTGCTACTATCTGGCAGGGTATCATATATTTTATTTAAAAATACTGTACCATTGAAGAGCGACCAAATTTTTGCACAAGCATAGCTGCTGTTGCACCTCTTTGATTTGCTATGGTTTTATCAGCACCTTGGCTTACAAGAAAACCAACTAATTCTGTTTTATCATCCATAATAGCTTCCATTAAAGGTGTCCAACCTACACCATCGACTTTGTTGATATCTGCCCCTTTTTCTAAAAGGTACTCCACCATATCTCGTCTATCTCGACGAATAGCTATATGCAACAGCGTCCAACCATACTTATTTTGTAGATTTATATCTGCACCTGCTTCAATTTCACTTTTAAATGCTTCAAAATCATTATCATAAACAATTTTTTCAAATTTTTCAAATAGTTCTGCACTCATAATTTATATCCTTTGTTTATATTTATCATAACATTCTACACTTAAAAAACTAACTCAGTGTAACTTTTCACTTCTCTTTATAAACAGAAAGTGACGGAAAAGCAAATTCAAGATTGTTTTTTTCAAAGATTTCCATCATCTGATGCATAACATCTTCTTTAACTTCTAGCCATTGAGTCCAATCTACAGTTTTTGTGAAACAATAGACTAAGATATTTATACTTGAGTCATTAAATGAATCTAAATATACTAACAGCGTTTTCTTGATACCATTAGAATCCTCATGTGATATAATTTTTGCATCATCCTTTT
>WFMY01000202.1 GCA_015488855.1 Helicobacteraceae bacterium | reverse complement strand
TAGTTTTATGATAGTCAAGATGGTCTTGAGTGATATTTGTAAGTATCTTCAGCTCAAAGTTTAAGCCTTCAACTCTTTTTTGCACTATAGCATGAGAGCTCACTTCCATGATAAAAAATTCACACCCTGCAGATACTGCTTGATAGATATGGAGATAGGTATTTAAGACAGAGGGAGTAGTGAGGCTTTTACCCTCAACTATCTCATCATTCATAAAAAAACCACGAGTACCTTGAAGTGCTGCTTTTTTGCCTAAGTCAAGTAAGAAAGAGTAGATAGCACTTGCTGTAGTTGTTTTGCCATTGGTCCCAGTAAGCCCAACTATCTTTATCTTATTGATACCAAAGATGGTTGCTACCTCACGAATATTGATAATAGAGTGGGCAGCGTTATCTTTTGCATCTTGAAGGTATTTTTCATTTTGTAAAGTAAGTACAAATGCTGTTTGAGCATCACACTCAGCAGAATTTTCTGTAATATACTTAAAGGCAAAACCTGGTAATTCAATCCTCAATGATTTTACCTTTTGAAAGTTTTTTCAATAGTCTTCTTAGCTGTGCATCACTTGGGTAAGCGACAAGGGCACTCTCCAGATAGGTGATCGCCATGGAACGAAAATCATGTTCTATAAGGCTATCTAAAAAATCTATAAAATCATTTTTTGCTGTAATAATCACGCGGGTAGAAAACATTATATTTTCAAAAGTCTCACGGAACTCTGCACCCTCATCTAAAAGTTGTTGAAAATCTTGATAAAGAATCCCATCCTCATAATCTATCTTATCTCTCAGTGGTTGAGAAAATATCTCACTCAATGTATCTAATGTCCCATCTATATTTTCTAAAATATCACTCATGATAAGGTCAGCTTGTTCTTTATCTTCCTCTTGAAGTATTTCATAATAATCAAAAAGTGCTTCAGCTCCGCCCTCCCCACTCATAGCCATTTCTGCAAGAATAGCACCATTGTATGCTTCCTTTGAGTTTGGATAATTTTGTAAAACGGTAGCAAATTTTTCTAAAGCTCGTTCATACTCTGCTTTTGAAAAACTATCTTTTGCTTGTGTTAATGTCTTGTATTTACTAATTACACCCATAATCTACTCTTTATTATAAATTTTCTATATCATTTTCCATGCCAACTGGCACATTTACAACTGTTAACTCAGGATGGATATCCATACGAAGTTGTCTCTCCACCCCATACTTTAAAGTGCTTCCACTACTAGCACAACCTAAGCACGCTCCTTTGAGCTGAACATAGACACTTCCATTTTTCACAGTTATAAAATCAATGTCTCCACCATCTAAAGCAATAGATGGTCTCACTTTGTCAATAACATTTTTAACTGGTTCAACCAGCTCTTCATCACTAAACGGAATCATAATCTTACCTTTAATATTTTTACAGTATTTATTTCAATAACATAAAATAGAGTAATATCGCTTAACAAGTGATAAAATAATGAACTAGTTTATATATTTTAATATACGAAGGTATATCGGCAATTAATTGTTGGAGTTTATTTCGTAGTGTATTTGGAAGATTAAAGTATGTGTTCCCAAGTGCAACTTGGGAACTAGAAAGCCAAGAGTACCATCGGCCTATTTTGAGCTTCCGTGAACATTTTTCTGCGAAAAATATTCCATACGCTCAAGCTAAGAGTACCATCGGCCTATTTTGAGCTTCCGTGAACATTTTTCTGCGAAAAATATTCCATACGCTCAAGCCGATGGCATCAACCCATTTGTGCAGCTACTTCTGCTGCGAAGTCGTCTTCTTTTTTCTCGATTCCCTCACCGACTTCAAGGCGAATGAATTCTGTTATAGTAGCAGTACCACCAAGAACTTTAGCAGCAACTTCGACAGCTTGTGCTACTGTTTTTTTATCATCTAAAACATATTGTTGATCAAGAAGCGCTTGCTCTTTGTCTAACATAGTGTTATCTAAGATAAAACGAGCTACTTGACCTGGTACGATTTTGTCCCAGATTTTTTCAGGTTTGCCTTG
>WFMY01000201.1 GCA_015488855.1 Helicobacteraceae bacterium | reverse complement strand
TTAAACAAAAATACTACCCAGGCTGTAAGAAGCATAGCTCCAAATATTGCTGCCATTATCATATCTGTTTGAAACTCACCATTAACATAAAGATGACGACGCATCATACCATCAAGTCCTGCCATACCCATAAATGCACCCATACCGATACCACCTATAAGATGCATCCAAAAGTGTGTATTTGCAAGTTTTGTTGAGTAAAGCTTGGTGTTGTTTGTTACTAATGGCCAAAGCACATACACAGCACTATAAAGTGTCATATAAAGCCCAACGATCAATGCAATATGAACATGCGCACCTATAATCCATTGTGTATTATGTAAAACTCTGTTCATTCCCATATCTGCTTGAATAATCGCGGCAGGTACTGCTAAACCAAATCCAACTAAACCACCAAGTAGATATTTTAGCTCAAAAGTCATTTTCAGTGGACGCGCTTTCCATAAGGTAACAAGAGTGATAAAAAGTGCTAATCCCTGTGTTAAAAGTTCAAAGGCAGTTACCATCTCGCCAGAGATAAGTTTCATCATCTCAGGTTGCCCTTGATCACCAAGAAGGTGATGTGACCAGACCATCCAAGAAACAAGTAACTCAAGCATCAACGCTGCACGAGCAACATTTTCCATGAAAAGTTTTTGTCCAGTGATGAGTGTCGCTAAAAGGTACCAAGAACCAGCTACATAAATAAGCACAAGACCATCAGCCACGAGGTCAAGACCCCACCAAAAAAAGTTCTTATAAAGAAGAGCATCTATAGCGCTAACATCTAAGTGGATACCGCCAAGATCAGCTATCAAGTAAACCAATACTAGGATACCAGCACCTAAGATAACTACTGCATCTAAAAATGTATCTACCGTACCACGGAAGATTGCAACTACAGGAAGTGCTAAAGCTGGTTCTTTTGTGTAAGGTGGTTTACCTCTAAGTTTATTGATAAGATTAAGCATACCATCTATACCAAAACCAGAGATTAAAAGCTCTTTTGTTGTTTTATTTTTATGCACACCAACACGAGCAAAAATTGTCGCATAGATATTGTAGATAAATCCAAATGTACCAATCATGATAAGTGCTATACCTACGATAAATACTATACCACCCATAATACTAAACTGCTCAGTATCCGCTGGAAGTGGCCAGTAAAGTGTATAAAGTGGTGCATATTGCCATACAAAAGCAGCTATCCATGCCAAAGCGGTACCTATAGTTATGCTTAACCATGTAAAGTTTGCCAACTTAACACTATAGAGTGGTTTCTTCGTAAGATAAGGCACTAAAAATGTAAAAGCTCCAAACACTAACTGGTAAGTAGAACCAAAGATACCTACAATAGGATGCACAGTCATAATAGAGAAAAAATGCTCAGGGTGAAAAAATTGTTCTGGTATGATAGCTTTTGCAGCAGGTCCAACCTCTACCAAACGCATAATCATACCCTCAATAGCCACTAACCCATAAAATAAAAATGCCATAACAACAGCACGCAGGGTTACCTTTTGAAGAGCATTTAGACCTTTATGGTCAAAGTTTGTTCCATCAACCAATGTTTTAGTAAAACTCATTTTGAACCTCCATTATCACATCCAACAACTTCTAAAAATCGTTTTATTCTCATTGTATTTTTTCCTTCATGGTTGTACATGTGTGGACCAGAATACTCAGTTGAATCTAAGTCAAACACTGCATTATGGTGAAAAGTCCAAAGTATATTATTTGGAGAACCAGGGTTTACTTGCATCTGCATTGCCATAGAACCAGCTTGACGAAAAAGTCCAAAACCATATATAAGGTCATGACTTGTTACATCAAACTTTATAGTTTGACCACACTGTACCGTGATTTTTTTAGCTGGAAGTGTCCAAACATGCTTTTTAATTTCAAACTTATAGGTAGCATCAGGAACTATATTATGTCTATCTATATCTTGTGATACCCAAGGGATAGTATTGTATGTAAATATATGGTGTCCAACACCACCAGCAACTAAAAACGCCATATACCAGTAAAATGGTATGCGTACAACAGATTTTGCTTTCTCACGAGTAAGGTTATACCCAAACCATGCAATAACCGATATAATCATCGTTGCATATATAGTATAAGCCACCCAATGAAAAGACAATAACTCTAATGAACTTGTAAATATCATTTCTTCTTCCTCTTATTATTTTCTGAACTTCTAATACTACATTATTTATCCAGATAAACAGTCAATTTTATGATTAAATTTTAAACAATCTTATGCTAAAAAAGTAATTTATTGATTTAAATCAAGATTTAGCTTTGAAAGTGAATTGCTTTATGCGCTTGAATTGATTTTTCCACAAAAAAGTAAAAGATTAAATTTTAATCATTATAATAAAATTTATTGATTAAAATTTAATCATTCAAATATCTATTCAATTCATTATTTATATTATACTTCCACTATCAAAATAATTTAGGAGATTTTATGGCAGGATTTAAAGAGTTAAAGGGGCAAGGACACGCACCAACCTTGTTTATGGCATTCTTATATTTCGATATGAGTTTTATGGTGTGGACCATGCTCGGACCGCTCTCAACAGAGATAACTGAGGCACTTGCACTTGGTGGTCGTATCTTAACATCTGGAGAAAAAGCAACACTTCTCTCCCTCCCTATACTCTCAGGAGCGATTCTTAGAATAGTCTTAGGCTTTGGAGTTGATAAACTTGGCGCAAAATTGACAGCACTTTTAGCACAATCCGTTGTTATCGCTTCACTCTTAACCGCTTATCTGATGGGTGATACTATTACTTATGAGGTTTTACTTTTTGTAGCGCTTGGACTTGGTTTTGCAGGGGCCTCTTTTGCTGTAGCCTTGCCACAAGCGGGTCAATGGTATCCCCCTAAACTCCAAGGTGTTGTTCTTGGCATTGCTGGAGCTGGTAACATCGGTGTTGTTGTCGACTTCTTATTTGCTCCAAAAATAGCAGAGTTATGGGGATGGTATACTGTATTTGGTGTAGGTGCTGTGATGGCAATAGTTGTATTTATTGCTTATGCGTTCTTAGCGAAGAATGCTCCATCTGATGTTTACCAAGCAAGACCTAAAAAAGTCAAAGATTACATCAAACTTCTTGGAGACAAAGACACATGGTGGTTCAATCTTTTTTATGCAGTAAGTTTCGGTGGTTTTGTTGGATTTGCAGGGTATATGAAAGTATATCTTATGAACACTTATCAAGCAGATATGAGTGCGTTTGGTATCGATCTATTTAATGAACCAAATGTAAAAGTTATCGCAGGATACTTTGGAGCGATAACGATTTTTGCTGGTGCGGTACTTCGCCCTGTTGGTGGAAATATAGCTGATAAACTTGGTGGGGTAAAAGCTCTTTACTTTTTCTATGGTGCTGTAGCAATTTTAGTTGCGACCACTGCCTTGGTTGATATGCCATTTTTTGTTGCGATGATTGTACTTTTTTTAATCATGGCAAACTTAGGTATGGCAAATGGTTCAGTTTTTCAACTCGTTCCTCAAAGATTTGGTAAAGACATCGGCATCATGACTGGTCTTGTTGGTTGTGCTGGTGGACTTGGTGGTACTGCACTCATCAAAACACTAGGATGGTCTAAGGGTGCATTTGATGGCTATACAGCAGGTTTCTTAATCTTCACTGGTGTTGTTGTTGTCGCTATTTTAGGTCTTAGTCTTGTAAAAACAAGATGGCGTACTACATGGGGAGTAGCAGCTGGTGGCAGAATCTAAATGGGCGCACCATCTAACAACATAAAATTCTCAGGATTTTCTCTTGCCAAAGGTAAAGAACTCACAGGGGATGACTTTTATGATGTAAAAACTATATCTAATCTTACAGTAGCTGTAGTTTGTGATGGGGTGGGAAGTGCTGATGAGGGAGCTGAGGCTGCAAAAAGAGTCACAAAGCATCTCATGAATAACTTCAAAATCAGACCAAAAACATGGAGTATAGAAAAATCAATCCATAGTTTTATAGAGTCAATCAATGCGATACTTTATCAGGAATCTATGCTAAATTATGAACGAGCAGAACTTGTAACAACACTTACCATTATAGTGATAGAGGGCAATAAACTTTATGGTGCAAATGTAGGTGACTCTAGAGTTTACCTTATGAGAAAGAAAATACTCTCTCAACTCTCAAATGATCATGCCATGGAAGAAGAAGGCTATGAAAATGTCCTTACTCAGGCGATAGGGATAGATAAAACAACACAAATCTACTACTTTGAAAATCTCATCCAAAAAGATGATAAAATTCTCCTTTGTAGTGATGGTTTGTACAACATCCTAGATAACAAAGAACTTCAAGAAAATATCTCTTATGGAGCTTCTTTTTTAGTAAAGAAAGCATCAAAAAGCGTCGATAATAATTTGCCAGATGACACAACTGCCGTCATCATAGAGATACTCCAAGCAAACGAAATAGATGCACTCAAACAACAAAAAGTTAGTATCCCAAAAAGTTTAACAAAAGATCAGGTCATAGATGGATATACACTTAAAAAATCTCTCATCCAAAATGACAGGACTTGGCTCTGTTCTAAAAAAACAAAAGAGTATGTTGTCAAATTTGCTCCACTTGAAGCCATAGATGATGAAGTGGTCCTTGACCTCTTTGTGAAAGAAGCTTGGAATGCTAAGCGGCTAAAAGCCAACTTCTTCCCCAAAGCAGTCATCCCAAAAAACAGAACAATTCGCTACTATGTGATGCAACTTTTTATGGGTGAAGATTTAGACTCCTATCTCTCACATAAACATATCACTATAGACGATACAGTAGAACTTGCATCTACACTTTTGGATATGGCTCAGTACCTTCTTAGGTTTGACCTAGTCCACGGTGACATCAAACCACCAAATATCATGATAGCCAAAGATGATGATGAAAACCTCGAATTTAAAATCATAGACTTTGGAAGTATTACCGAGATATTCTCAACCAATACTCAAGCTGGAACTCCTAGCTTTTTAGCACCTCAAAGATTTACAGGGGAGGCTATCAGCGAGACAAGTGAGATATTTTCTATAGGTGTCACACTCTATCTTAGCCTCACAGGAAAATACCCTTATGGAGAGATAGAGCCATTTCAAACACCAAGCTTTAAAGAGGCTAAAAAACCTAGTTTTTATAACTCAAATATCCCAGATTGGCTCGACAGTATCATCCTCCGTGCTATTGCTATAGATAAAGAACAAAGGTATAAACACTATTCTGAGATGCACTACGAACTCAACCGCCCCACAAAGGTAAAACCTTTCTTTTCACAAAGTTCTACACTCATAGAGCGTTCACCACATATCTTTTACAAACGAGCTTTTATCTTTATGGTGATTCTCAATATTGCTACACTCATTTACTTGAGTTAACTTGTAAAAAGTAAAATTAAGAGATATTTAGCTAGACTTTTAAAATATTTTGAAAGTGATACTAAATGCTAGATATATTTAAACAAAACAAAAGTTTTTTAACAAGAGCAAAAGAGAAAAGTTCCTTACGCTATGTTTTAATGTTTGATGGATATGGTGCCTACTTAGAGGTCTGTGATGCAAAAATGAAACCTCTTAAAGATATAGACTTTAGGGTTTACAATGGTCTTGAGAGGGAAATCTTACAATCAATTGAGCAGAGCAAAGAGGAAGAGTTTTTTCAGATAAATTGGGATGATGAAGGCTCAAATCTCTATCTCAAAAAATATCCTCGACTTTTAGAACTTCTAAGACAACACAACAGGCTTGTTGATAAAAACAATACTCCCATAACCTTTAGTTCCGCACTTAGATCAGTAGATCTCAAAGTGATAAAAAAAGAGGACAAACTA
Organism: Helicobacteraceae bacterium; assembly: GCA_015488855.1. Taxonomy (GTDB): domain Bacteria; phylum Campylobacterota; class Campylobacteria; order Campylobacterales; family Sulfurimonadaceae; genus Sulfurimonas. The sequence goes on along the minus strand of WFMY01000201.1, from coordinate 1,085 downwards.
CTGCTTTTTCCTCAGATAATGGGTCAAGATGAGTTCCAATTTTTAACTTCCAACTATGTTTTAGTGCAAAATGAAATTATACAAGTGCATCATATTGGTGACAACTTTGATAAGCTAAAAAGTTTTGATACTGTTATTGCTCAAGAGAAGTTAGAAGAGCTACTAACCATCTTAATGACCTATTTTGAAAATATCAATATACAATATGAAAATTATCAAGTAGAGTTTAAAGATGAAAAAAAACCTATCAAACCTGCTGTCATTTTTGAAAAAATAACTGCCGATAATGAGCTAATTTTACGAACATCAGCAACTGTTGGTAACCTCTCTCCTGAGTTTTTTAATGATTTTAATATCTCTAAAATTGTTCTTATAAATGCGATGGAATCGACCATCTCTATCTATGAGTGCGATTTTAGTGATGTTTTTGAGATCTATGGAACTATCTTTAGTAAACTTAACTCTTTAAAAAGAGCGATGAAGTCAGCGAGTTTTAGTGAAGAAGATGGACTCTTTGTGATTGAAGAGGAATTGAGCCGTGAATTTATCCTCAAAAACCTCCAATCCATCCTTGGCAAAGCAGAACTCTTTGGAAGTGAAAAGCTAAAATCATACAAATACAACACCACAAAACCAACTCTAAATGTATCTTTTAAAGAGAAGATAGATTTTCTTGATAGTGGGGATGTCACGGTCAATATTGGTGAGGAAAGCTTTAATGTTTTTGATATGATAAATCTCTACAAAAAAAATGCCTACATCCCTCTGAGCAATGGCGAAAAAGCGATAGTAGATAAATCATATATCTCAAGATTAGAGAGAATCTTTAAAAAAGATGGTAAAAAAATCAAAGTTTCCTTTTTTGATCTCCCTGAGATTGAAGAGCTTATCCATCAAAAAGAGCAAAAAGTTTTCAAAAACTCAAAAGAGTTTTACAATGGGTTTAACAAACTCAAATCATCAAAAACACGGATGCCAAAACTAGAAAATGTAACTATGCGTGATTACCAAAAAGATGGTGTTAGGTGGTTAAAATATCTTTATGACAATAACTTTGGAGGATGTTTAGCTGATGATATGGGGCT
>WFMY01000200.1 GCA_015488855.1 Helicobacteraceae bacterium | reverse complement strand
TTGTAACTCTAAGGACATCAAGAACATTGACGTCATAACAAGACATAGTAAAAAATATGTTACCCAAGCCGAAAAAAGCTTGAAAAACTAGAGAAGTTTAGTTACCATTGTAGAACTCAAAAGAGTACATAAACAGGTAACATATTTTTATATTCAGCCGTTATGCTCAGATTTCAAACACTTCTGAAGTTTGAGCACAGCTATTATGGAAGATAGTTAGTTTAAATTTCAGGGAGAGTAAATTGAAAAGAGTTTCTATACTTTTTAGTTTTATGATTATATCATTGTTTGCGAATACATCACTATATGCAGGGATACCAATTATTCATGGTCATTTTCAAGATATACATAAAATTGTAGATGTTAAATTAAAAGGAAGTAACGGAGATAAATTATTTCTTGGTTATATGACTGAATCATATTATATTGAAGCAGGTGTTTATATAAAAGATGAGGGTTATATATTAGGAGTAGAAGGAAAAGAAGGCTCTTTTTATCCTATGCCTACTGGGAATGATTTAAAATCATTTCAAAAAAATGGTTTTTTACCAAATCCATTACCTCAATATAATATTCCTATTAAGGATTATATTATTGGATATTCATTATGGATAATCTTATTTTTGGTTATTGCTTATTATATAGGAACTTTTGTTACAAAACAAAAATTAAAACAAACTCAAAAAACACAAGAAGAGGAATAAAATGAGAAAATTTTTATTGATAGCAATTTTATCTTTGACAAATCTATTTGGACAATCACCAGTTTCATATTCAAATTTATATGGTGAAGTTCAAATGAATATGATTGTTGCAGAAAAATGTTTAGAAGAAATTGCATATACAAGAAAGACAAATGGTAAGCAATGTATTAATTATACAAAAGTTGTAAATGCTCCTATTTACAAAAATTTATTAAATGCAAAATTTTCAAGTTATAATACAGCAGGAACATTTTGGACAGAAAAAGATTTAGTAATCTTACAAAATCAAATGAAAAAGCTTATATATACATATGAGATAGTTCAGCAGTTTAAGTAGGATTAAGCATAACAAAACATAGAGACTGTGAAATAATCAAACCCAACAATTCATAATTTTCTCATTCTTGCTCAATTATAGGTAACTATTTTGCCTAAATTGTAGCATAAAAATATTTACAATAATTTTAGCTATATAGAGCCTAAAACTAGCAATATAAAGAGCTATTTCTTCTCTTATACTACTTAAGTCCCCATCTTTGATGGCTATCATCAGTTTTCTAAACAGAGCTATCCCTATAAGATTAAGTAAGCGTTTAAAATTATAGGTAAACATAATAAGAGCATTTTCACCAGCTACTTTCTTTTTGCTTCTAACTAAGAAGTGATCCCAGCCTAAACTTCTTTTGATTGTTCCAAATGGGTGTTCAACTATAGAGCTTCTTTTTTTGATGATAGCTTTAGATTCATCTGTTTGCATTTTTGCATTGTAGTTATCAAGTAATTCTTGATGTTCCCATCTCTGAGTCTGTTTGTTTTTGGTCTTTTCACCTAAACATTTATCTTTGATTGGACAGGCATTACAGTCAGTTTGAGAACTTCTATATAAGTACATTATTCTAGCATATGATTGGTTCAAGGATGAAGTTCTTGAGATTAGTTTATTGTTAGGACATACATAAGCATCCTTGTCTTTATCATAGATAAACATATCTTTAGTGAACTTACCTTTGTTCTTTAGTTCTTGTCCTGTTCTTACTATTGGAACTACTGTATTTATACCATCATCAATACATTTTTTAATCTCAACAGCTGAAGAGTAGCCTTTATCGGCAGTTACAATCAAATCTGGATTATCTATAACTTCTTTGATTTGCAAAGCCATCTTATGAAGCTCTTGTTTATCTGAGCCTGATGATGTAACATCCGTAGCAATTATAAACTTGTATTTGTCGTCTACACATATCTGTGAGTTATACGCCATTAAATTATGAGCGGGTTTACTCATCACACTAGCATCCGGGTCTGTACGATTGTACTGAGTTTTATTGAGACTTTTAAGAAGTGCTAAATCAGCTTTAGACTTTACTTTTTTTTTAAGAGTTTTTCTAAATTCTTAGGTAGGCTTTTAGCTAGTTTATTTGTAACTGTTTCTTCATCACTATATTCTAAGGTAGTTAAATACTCTTGTATAGATGACTCTGCTTGTTTGATGGATTCATCTACTGTTCTTTTCATGATAAGAGTGTTTTTAGAAGCATTAGCTCTTAAAAATGCACCATCTAGTCCTACTATCTCTCCACCGATAAGCCCAATGCCTTTGCATAAAAGTATAAACTCTTTAAACACTTGTTTCAGTGCTTTTGGATTATCTTTTCTAAAATCTGCTATTGTTTTATAAGTAGGTTTTAGTCCTGCTGTTAGCCACATTAGTTCTACATTTCGTGCATTCTCTTTTTCAAGGTTACGAGAACTTCTTATTTTATTGAGATAGCCATAGATATATATTTTTAAGAGTAGTTGTGGAGCATAAGACTTTTGCCCAGATAAACTTTTAGATGTGTCATTAAAACCTAATCTTTTTAAATCTAAAAGCGACACATAATCATCTATCGCTCTTACAGAGTTCTCTTTATCTACATATTCATCAAGACTTGGAGGAAAAAGTAGTTGCTGATTACGGTTTAATTCCTCTTTATATTTCCCACTCATAAACACCTCTTTAAGTCCGTGTTCTACGAACTATTTCTTATGTGTATTATACTATTTTATGAGTTTAAAAGTGGTTAATATTAGGATATTTATGCTATGATTTTTGCAATTTATGAGACTGTTTGAGGTTTAGTTATTTCACAGTCTCTATGTTTTGTTATATTATTTTAACAAATCAACAAATTTAGAATTTTGAACAATATCCCCTATGAGTTTTTGTACTGCTGGTACAAAAGAACGTTGCATTTCTGAACAAGCTGACATTGCTGAAAAACTTGATTCATAATCATATCTAGTA
>WFMY01000199.1 GCA_015488855.1 Helicobacteraceae bacterium | reverse complement strand
GTCCCTATGTTCCCACCTGCAAGACTTCCATGAGCTTCTAGCAGGTGTTGCATCATTTGTGTCGTTGTAGTTTTACCATTAGTCCCACTTATCCAGATTTTTAGTGGTTTCGTGTCAGTAAAAATGTCATATTCACTTTGAAGATTTTTAGCTTGTTTTATGAGTGGGTTATGAGGTGGTATCCCTGGGCTTGGGATTTCCAAATCAGAGTATTTTGAATCAAACTCGTTTGAAGGCTTGATTTTGAAGCCATTCTCATCAGTAAATGGTTTTGTACACTTGTCATCATAAAAGGTTACATTGTTAAACTTGTCTGCGAGGGCTTTAGTTGTGCCTCCATAACCAAATAATGAAACTCTAGGCATTAACGAAGCTTTAGTGAGATGAGAGCTAGCATATTTGAGAGAACTGAGATGATCCAAAATCGTACTATGATTTTATTTTCAGCCCAGTTTTTCATCTCAAAATGATGATGAATAGGTGCCATGAGAAAAACTCTTTTTTTACGAAGCTTGTACGAGCCAACTTGAAGGATAACTGAGAGTGTTTCGATCACAAAGATAGAGCCGATAAGAAGAAGTAAAATTTCACTTTTAGAGATGATGGCTAGATAACCCAAAAATGCACCAATAGTTAAACTTCCACTATCACCCATAAATACTTCGGCTGGGTGACAGTTAAACCATAAAAACCCAGCAAGAGAACCCATCAAAGCAGCAGCAACGATAACTACTTCACCTACATCAAAGTTAGGCATTAAAAGATAAGCACTGATTTTTGCATTACCTGTAATATAGATAATAATACCAAAAGAGGTAAGAGCGACCAGTGATGGTACAGTTGCCAGACCATCAAGTCCATCTGTAAGGTTAACAGCGTTGGATGTTGCTACCATCACAAGAACCCAAAGTATGAGTGCAAAATAATGCATATCAATGAGTGGAGTTTTTAAAAATGGTATGTAAAGTTCAGTATTAAAATCAGCAAAAACATATAAAAAAACGGCAATGATTAATGAAGCTGATATTTGTAAGATGAGTTTTGTTTTTGCTTGTAGACCTGCTAAGTTTTCATTTTTTTTGATTTTAGCATAATCATCTTGAAAACCAATAAGTGAAAAAAGGATGAGAGTGAGTACTGCTGCCAGGGCATAATGGTTGGTAAAGTCAATAGTAAGGATAGAGGCTAATATGGTAGCAAAAACAAATACTATACCCCCCATAGTCGGCGTAGATACCTTTGCTTGATGTGCTTCTGGTGCCCACTCATTGATAGGCTGCACCCTAGATGTTCTTTGTGCCCATTTTATAAAACGGGGCATAAGGTATAGCGTAGTAATTAGAGCTATGAAAAATGAAACTCCTGAACGGATAGTGATATATCCAAGGATGTTTATATCTAAATAATCATGTAAAAAATATAACAATTTTTGAAACCTTTTTGTTTTTAAAAGATGTATTATAGTATAATCTCATCAAAATTACTCTAAAGGATTGTTATGTCACAAAAAGTAGTCTTAGTTATTACCGATGGGATAGGCTTCAGTGCGAAAACTGATTACAATGCATTTTATAATGCATCAAAACCTACTTATGATAAACTTTTTTCTAATACACCACATTCGCTTATAGATACTTTTGGTCTCAGTGTTGGTTTACCTGAGGGACAGATGGGTAACTCAGAAGTGGGGCATATGTCGATAGGAAGTGGACGAGTTTTGTATCAAGATTTAGTTAAAATATCTCTTGCACTTCAAGAAAACAGACTTAAAGACAATGCCGTGCTTAAAACTCTTCTGTCTCAGTCAAAAAGACTGCATCTTATAGGACTAATGAGTGATGGCGGTGTTCATTCACATATTAATCATTTTATAGGTTTAGCAGAGTTGGCAGCAGGGGAGGGAAAAGAGGTGTTTTTGCATCTCATCACAGATGGTCGTGATGTGTCTCCCACCTCGGCACAAAAATATCTGGATTTAGTGCTGCAACATACCAGCAAAAATATAAAAATCGCTTCTATAGGTGGACGCTTTTACACTATGGATAGAGATAACCGTTGGGCGCGTGTCCAAAGTGGTTACAAAGCTATCGTAGAAGCAGACCCTAAAACTGATTTGGACCCACATAGCTATATAGAAAAATCTTACTCTTTAGGTGAAACGGATGAGTTTATTCAACCAACTGCTTTTGAGGGCTATAGCGGGATGCAAGATGGTGACAGTGTTTTAACCATCAATTTTAGAAGTGACAGGATGCGTGAGATTGTCAGTGCCATAGGCGATGTTGGTTTTGAAGGCTTTATGAGAAAAGCAAAAAAAGTCAATTTAGCAACGATTACGGAGTATGATAAAAGTTTTACTTATCCTATACTGTTTAAAAAAGATGTACCTAAAAATACGCTTGCTCAAGTGATTTCAAATGCAGGTCTCAGACAACTCCATACTGCAGAAACAGAAAAGTATGCTCATGTGACATTCTTTTTAAACGGTGGGATTGATGAACCTTACTTGAATGAAACAAGAGTTCTTATCCCCTCACCAGATGTAAAAACTTATGATATGCAACCAGAGATGTCCGCACCAAAAGTAGGCAAAGCAGTCTTAGATGCTATGGATGATTCGTATGATTTTGTAGTAGTTAACTTTGCAAATGGTGATATGGTGGGTCATACAGGAGACTTTGAAGCAGCAAAAATCGCTGTGACAACTGTAGATGCACAACTAGGTCTCATCCTCGATAAGGCAAAAGAAAAAGGGTATGGAGTTGTCATCACTTCTGATCATGGAAATTGCGAAGAGATGCGTGATGATGAGGGGCATACTTTAACAAATCATACAGTTGGTAAAGTCTGGTGCTTTGTGCAGGCAGATGGCGTAAGTAAAGTAGAGAATGGCGGGCTTAACAACATTGCCCCAACGGTACTCACTCTTATGGGATTAGAAATCCCTCAAGAGATGGATCACTCACTTATATAATTGCTAATAAAATCAAGGAGAAATAGATAATGAAATTTAGTGGTAAAAATGTTTTAGTAACAGGCTCTAGTCGTGGTATTGGTGCTGATATAGCAAAAGTTTTAGCTGGTTATGGTCTTAAAGTATGGGTAAACTACAGAAGTGGAGCAGAAGCTGCCGATAAAGTAAAAGAGGATATTGAAGCTGCGGGTGGAAAAGCTGCAGTGATCGGTTTTGATGTAAGCGATGAGGCTGCATTTGTAGATGCACTTAAACTTATCAAAGAGAGTGATGGTGGGCTTTCTTACCTTGTCAACAATGCAGGAATTACTAACGACAAACTTGCCCTTCGTATGAAAATGGAAGACTTCAACTCTGTCATAAGCGCAAACTTAAATTCTTGTTTTATTGGTTGTCGTGAAGCTATGAAGATGATGCGTAAATCAAAATTTGGTTCAGTGGTAAACATTGCTTCGATTATTGGTGAAACGGGTAATGCTGGACAAACGAACTATGCTGCATCCAAAGGTGGCGTTATCGCTATGACAAAGAGTTTTGCACTTGAGTCTGCAACAAGTGGCATCCGTTACAACACTGTAACTCCCGGTTTTATCTCAACAGAGATGACAGAGATCCTTGCAGATGAGATTAAAGAGGGTATCAATGCTAAAATTCCTATGGCTCGCATGGGTACAGGTAAAGAGATAGCAGAAGCTACAGCTTTTCTTTTAAGTGACCATTCAAGTTACATTACGGGTGAAACTTTAAAAGTTAATGGCGGAATGAATATGGCATAATTTTCTATTTAAGAAAGATATGCTATAATTCACAAAATTTAAACAAAAAATAGGAGCTAGAATGGCACTTTTAGAAGATATAACAGAAGTAGTAGTTGAACAATTAAGCGTAAGCGCTGATGAAGTCAAAGGTGATGCGAAATTTGTTGAGGATTTAGGCGCAGATAGTCTTGATGTAGTTGAACTTGTTATGGCTCTTGAAGAAAAATTTGATATCGAAATTCCAGATGATGAAGCTGAAAAGATTCAAACTGTTAATGATGTTGTTACTTATATAGAAAGTAAATAGTAAGAAGATAGTGTTTTTAGAGTCAAGTTTTTTTAACTTGGCTTTATAAAGTATTTATAATATTTATGGAGAATTGATGAAAAGAATAGTTGTTACTGGTTTAGGTATGATTAATGCGGTTGGAAATGATAAAGAGACAGCTTTTAAAGCTATTTGTGATGGTGAATGTGGCATAGACACAATCAAACTCTTTGACGCCAAAGATTATAATGTAAGAATTGCTGGTGAAGTAAAAGATTTCGATCCTTCAACTGTTATGGCTCCAAAAGAGGTAAAAAAAGCAGATAGATTTATCCACCTTGGTTTAAAAGCTGCCCAAGAAGCTATGCTCGATGCTAACCTTGATGAAGATACCGATATGGAGCGTATGGGTGTTTCAGCAGGGAGTGGTATTGGTGGACTTCCAGCTATTGAGAAAAATTCTATTATTATAGAAAATCGTGGACCAAGAAGAATCTCTCCATTTTTTATTCCTGGGGCGCTTGTAAATATGCTTGGCGGTTTTGTATCTATTGCACATGGTGCAAAAGGTCCTAACCTGTCTTCTGTAACTGCTTGTGCTGCTGGAACTCATGCTGTGAGTGAAGCTGCTAAGACTATTATGTGTGGTGGTGC
>WFMY01000198.1 GCA_015488855.1 Helicobacteraceae bacterium | reverse complement strand
TTTGTAGGTTCATCTAGGATGAGTATGTCAACATCTAAGGTGAAAAGTAGGGCGAGGGCTATTCTGTTTTTCTCACCGCCACTAAGAATACCTATCTTTTTTTCTAAAAATTCGCGTGGAAAAAGAAAATTTTTGAGGTATCCATAGACATGCATATCTTTTCCTCTTACGCTGACTCTATCTCCTCCGTGAGGACAAAAGGTCTCCATCAGGTTTTTGTCATCATCGAGCATCTCTCTATGTTGGTCGAAGTAACCGATCTTAAATTCACCCTGTTTTATCTTACCTACAGTTGGTTCTATCCTACCAAGAAGTGCTTTAAGTAGTGTGGATTTGCCACTTCCGTTTGGACCAACGATAGCGATAACATCTTTTTGCAATATGCGGGTTGTGAAGTTTTTAAGGAGTTCTTTACTTCCAAGAGTGAGTCCAAGATTTTCTACTTCAAAGAGCATCTTTTGTTTGTTGATGCTCTTGTCACGGTTAAAATGTTTGGCTTCCCTTTGGAGTTCAACTGACATTTTTCTTATCTTTGCAGGGTTATTTTTTGCATCTTCACGCAAAGTCATGAGCCTTTCTTTTCGACCTTCGTTACGCTTGAGTCTAGCACGGACACCTCTTGCATACCAAGCATTTTCTCTTTTTAAGATATCTAGCAAGTTATCATGCTGTTTTTGCAAAGTTCGCATATATTCAGCTTTTTGTGTAAGATAATCGGAATACCCACCGCTGTACTCACGCAAAGCACACTCATCTACTTCAATACTCTTCGTTGCTATTTTATCTATGAAGTATCTATCGTGAGAGATGAAGATAAGTGTAAACTTTTCTCTTAAGATAAGCTCTTCTAAAAACTCAACCATATAAACATCAAGATGATTGGTAGGTTCATCTAAAAGTAGAATATCTGGTTTTTGGAGTAAAAGAGAGGCTAAGGCTACACGGCGTTGCTCCCCACCGCTTAGGAGTTCTATAGGTTTGCTTTCATACTGTTTGAGATCAAAGTGCTGTATGATGCGTTCTATCTTGTCATCTAAATTCCATCCATTATGATGCTCTATATAGCGAGAGAGCTTTTCATGGGCATCTAGGAGTGTTTTATTTTCAAAATCTTCTGCTAGCTCTAAGGAAAGTGCATTGTACTTTTGGATGGCTTCATTTAACTCTCCTAGTCCATCTTCAACAGCATCTCTGACACTATGCCCCTCTTTGAAGTTTGGTCTTTGATCAAGCATCCTTACTTCCAAGTCTCTTTTGATGATGCGTTCACCACTGTCTTGCAAGAGCGTGCCGTTGATGATTTTCATCAAGGTTGACTTGCCACTGCCATTTTTACCAATGATAACTATGCGTTCACCCTCATCTACATGAAAGTTTACCTCAGTGAGAATTTTTTGTGCCGAATAGTGTTTAGAGATTTTTTGTAGGTCTATGAGTGCCATGAAATATACTTCAATTAAATTTGTGCAATCATAGCAACTATGTGGTTAGAATAAGCTTTTTTGAGGGATATTAAGAAATTAGTTCTAAGTCTGATTCGAGTGCATCATTACAAATCTCTTGTGCGGTATACCAATCAGCTATCCCTTTATCTGTGTAGGAATATTCTTGTTGAGTAAGCGGAATAGCGATATTGCGTATCTTTGCTCGTATAATCCCAACTATTAAAAAACTAAAGATAAGTGCAAAAAAAGCTATAAAATAATCGTACAAAATCCAAAATATCAAAGTGCTCACATAAGCACTGTATTTAAGCGATAAATTTATAAATAAAGCGATTAACTTACATTTTTTTGATTTGAGTTTTGGTGCTGACTCTATCATATCTATATAATTATTGTCCATGAAAAATTATAGCAAAATAGTATTAATGGAGTATTGACTAAATAAACTTTAGTTACATAGACTAAAGTTTATTGATATATATAGCATTTATTAACTTTTTTTTGCTAAAATTCCATAAATACAAAAAAAGGATTTTCAAATGGCAAAACATCAGTTTCAAACAGAAGCAAACCAAATATTAAATTTAATGATTCACTCTTTATACTCAAACAAAGAGATTTTCATAAGAGAGCTAGTCTCAAATGCATCAGATGCACTAGATAAGCTAAATATGCTTGTTCTTACAGATGAAAAGTACAAAGACATTACTTTTGCACCGCGTATCGATATCATAGCGGATAAAGAGGCAAAAACTTTAACGATCAAAGATTCTGGTATCGGAATGAATGAAGATGACTTGATGAACAATCTTGGAACTATTGCAAAGTCTGGTACAAAAGCATTTTTAGAAAACTTAACAGGCGACCAAAAAGAAGATTCAAACCTTATTGGTCAGTTTGGTGTTGGTTTTTATGCTTGTTTTATGGTAGCAGATAAAGTAGAAGTGACTACGAAAAAAGCAGGTGAAGAGAAAGCTTTCTTATGGACAAGTGCAGGAGATGGTGAATTTGATATAGAAGAAACCACTCAAGAAGCTCATGGTACTACTATAGTTATGCATCTTAAAGAAGATGAAGGGGAGTTTTTAGAAACTCATAGGATAGAGACTATCGTTAAAAAGTACTCAAACCATATCCCATTTCCTATCTTTATGGATAAGGAAAAACATATTCCAGCTGTGATGGATGATGAGGGCAAAGAGGAGTTAGAGCCAAGTCGTACAGAGCTTGAAAATGAACAAATAAACCGTGCAAATGCTCTTTGGAGTATAGCTAAAAAAGATATTAGTGATGATGAGTATAAAGATTTTTATAGCTCTATAGCACACTCGAGTGAAGAGCCTCTGTCTTGGATGCACAATAAAGCAGAAGGTGCTATAGAATATACAACTCTTTTTTATATCCCATCTAAAGCACCAATGGATCTATTTCGTGTAGATTATCAAACAGGTATCAAACTCTATATCAATCGTGTATTTATTACAGATGATGAAAAAGAGTTGATGCCAACATACCTGAGATTTTTGCGTGGTGTTATTGACTCTAAAGATTTACCACTCAATGTATCTCGTGAGATTTTACAGTCCAATGCAGTGATGAATAAAATCAAAAATGCATCTGTAAAAAAAGTTCTCTCAGAACTTTCAAAAATGGCGAAAAAAGATAAAGAAAAATATGCAACTTTTTATGCAGAATTTGGAAATGTACTCAAAGAGGGACTTTACAATGATTTTGCAAATCGTGAAAAAATCTTAGAGCTTTTACAGTTCAACACTCTTAACTCTGATGAAGTTGTGATGATAGAAGATTTTGTTAAAAATGTTGATGAAGACAAGAAAGAGATTTACTATATCACAGGTAAGACAAGTGTTGCGATGCTCAAAGCTTCTCCATCCCTTGAAAAGTTTAAAGCTAAAGGTATAGATGTCCTTGTTTTAAATGAAGAGGTAGATACTATCATCTTCCCTATGGTAACTGAGTATAAAGAGTACAAGCTTATTCATGTTTCAGATGCAAAGTTTGAAGAGAGTGAAGAGGAGAAGAAAGAGCAAGAAGAGGTTGTAAAAACTTATGAAGGTTTACTCAAAACATTTAAAGATGCTCTTGGTGAAAGTGTCAAAGATGTTGAAACGACTACAGATTTAGTGGACTCTCCTGTAAAATTAAAAATTGACAAAGAAGACCCAGCTTATATGATGGCACAGATGATGAAGCAGATGGGTCAAGATGGTGGAGATGCTCCAGAACCAAAACCAATTTTACAAATCAATCCTAATCATGAGCTTTTAACAAAGCTAAAAGACTCTTCTGATGTCAATCTTATACAAGACGCTGCCCATGTTCTTTTAGACCAAGCAAAACTTTTTGATGGACAAGAGTTGGAAAATACAGCAGATTTTATCTCTCGCTTAAACAGAATCATTACTAAAGCTATTTAATAATGTGAAAAATGAGTGCTTTTGTAGCACTTGTTTTGTTATATTTCAAAAAAAACTCTAATTAACCTGATTAGAAAATAATTTATGTTACATTCCAAGCAGAATAATTTTTTGAGAGGTTCCTCGTTATGATAAACAATTTAAAAACAGATCAAAACCTCACAAAAGAAAAAAAGATACAAGTTCTTTTCGCTCAGGCTATCAAAATATCCCATCAAGTATTTATGAAAAGGTACGATAATAATAGTTTGAAAAACTATATTTACAACCCTTCTCTAGCAGCAAGTGAGCTAGGACTCGATGAGGAGCTTGTTGCAGAATTAGTTAATGACTATATCTCTCAAATACTCCATACAAGATATCAATTTGACAATCTTATTAATAACATTAAAGAATTAGATAGTATTGATAAAGAGGCTAAAAAGATAGAACTCAAAAATTTGGCACATAAAAATTTAGGGGTAGCTAAAAACTTGAGAATTGAAGATGCAAAAATCTTTTTAAATGATTTAATGAAAGAGGATAATATTGAGCATTTAAAAGAGTGTGTTGATGCTTTAGAAGCATGTGCAGTGAAGCTTAACCCAAAGCACGCATTTAATGTGCTTCAAGTTATGGAGTTAAAAAACTCTTTTTAGACTAGTTTCTGCAAACAGAATCATCTAAAACTTTTGTATTGTAGCTAATTTTATTGTTATGGATAGTTGCTACCTCTATGCATCTTGATTTTGTATTTGGCAATCTTACGATATTATTAAGTTTAGAATTGGCATAAACTCTTACCTGACCTTTGTCGTTAAGATTTCCACCTGAAGTGTATTTGTAGATGACAACTCTGTAGACATCATCTTTATCAAGATTTGTTGTTGTGATGGTTTCAGGACCAAAACCGCTTTGTGCATCACGATCAAGTTTTGCAAGTCCTCTGATGCTTTGTTTATGTCTGTAGCTAATATGTGCATTGTTTGAGATAAGATGAAGATCTAAATCTTGAGGTGTATTTCCCCAACTGAGTACAATTCTCGTGCTTGTAAGTGGTAAATCTTTGCTCATTAAAAATAGATTATTCCAATAAGAGCCAAACACTGTCATCACTTTTTCATCGGCAGCAATATAGCCCTTTTTCCTCATCTTGATAGAGATTCTCTTATCTACCGATACATCAGGCAAAGGGACTTTTATCTGACCATTTTTATCAGTTTTGTAAATGTTTTCTCCAAGTTTGACCAATGCACCTTTTATTGGTTTACATGTGATAGCATCTTTGATAGAAAATCTAGCAAAATCACTAAACTCATCTTGAGCAAAACTCGCTACTTCTACTGATGTCCAACAGGACTTAGCCCAAAGAGAAAGCGTTAGAAACGCAAGTAATAAGATCTTTTTTAACATGAAATTTCCTTTATTTTTTCAATTGACCTGAAATTTTTTCAAGCATCCCTTTTGGAATGGTGCGTAGTTGTTCTTTTTTATGTACTGGCAATATAAATGCAAGTACAATAAAAATAAAAGAGAACACAACCCCCGCTAGTATACTGAGTATGAATTTTAATTTGTAGTCTTTCATTTTGTGATTATAACATGATATGATGTCAGTATGAGTAAAATAATATATTTTTTAATGTGTATAAGCATTTTTGTACCATCTTATTCCTCTCAAGAGCCAACTCTTGCAAAATTAAACAATGTATATTCAAACAATATGCAAGAGTTTGGAATATCCCAATATAAGTTTATATGTAGAGCTTATGGTGTCATCTCTGTGGATGAATTATATCTACAAGCAAAAGAAGGTTCAGTATGTAAAAATGCTATTGATCATTTTTATGCACAAAATCCTCTACTGAAATATTATAGTGCATCGTTATTGAAGATAAATCAATATTATCAAGTGTCATTTAAAAATAATCGATGCATCATCTATGCAAAAGGTATGAATACACTCTCAGAACTCTTACTTAAAAATGGTTTAGCTCTGAAAAAAACAAACTTTCAGGATGAAGAATTTGAAGCTAGCTTTTTTAAAGCGCAGAGAGAAGCACAAGAAAATAACAAAGGCATGTACAAAAATAAAATCAAAAAAAGATGCATTGCAGAGACTTTTGCTATTGAACAAAAAGATTCAAAGTAGGTTTAGCGATTATGTGTCATATAAACCCAAAACTCTTTGTGCGAATAGCCTTTATTTAAAAAGTAGATTTGCAAGATAGCGACACGGTAAAGGGTAATGAGCATCTTAGCAAAAGGTATAAAAAGGCTAAGACCCACCAAAGTTGATTGCTCTTTATCCCCTTTGGAATGCATCATCTCTTCAAGTCCTATATTTTTTGAAAGATAGACTCCAAACATGATTGAAAACATAAAATTTAGTGCTAATCCAAAGATGAGATAAGCTATAAAATCTTGTTCTAACATATTGCCAATCATAAATACTCCAAAGTTGAATTATAAATTTATTTTATCTAGTTAATGCTTTGTTTTTCATAAGAATAAATTTTACTTTTAGTAAAAAAGGTTCCAAATGGGATAAGTGAGGCAATAAAAAAGATCATAGTTTGACTCAATGACCATTTTGCTTTTTTCCATGCCATAACACCAAGTAATAAAAAGAGTATAAATAATGTACCATGAATCATACCTGCAACTTTAACAGCTAGTGGAATATCAAGAACATATTTCATTGGCATCGCTATAAATAATAAAAATAGATAAGAGTAGCCTTCTATTGTATTGATCTTTCTAAAATTTTTGATTGTTGAGTTTTTCATGTTTTTCCTATTAGACTTCTTGCATAACCTAGAGATACCTCTAGGTTATGCAAGAAGTCTATTGATTTTTGCGAATTATATAATCAAAAAGTAATAATTTGATATTTTTAGTAAATAATAAAATGAGTAAAAACTTTTTTTAAACATCTTTAGTATATAATACGCAAAATTATAGAGTAAAAAGGTAGAATTTATGGAAACTAACCTCATATTAGAGGGTTTTAAATTTATGGGTTTAGGAATGGGGACTGTGTTCGCATTTTTAATTATTATGATACTCTCTATAAATATTATGGCATCTGTACTTCATAAATTTTTCCCAGAGCCACAAGCAAATACTACTACACCGTCAACAGATACGAAAAATGACAATAGCAAAGTTATTGCAGCGATTAGTGCTGCAATAACTCATCATAGAGAGGGCTAAGGACTAAAATGGCTAAAAAATTTATAGATATAATGGATACCACATTTAGAGATGGTTTCCAGTCAGTTTATGGTGGTCGTGTTCTTATGAACGACTTCTTCCCAGCTGTAGAAGCTGCAAAAACTGCTGGTATTAACCACTTTGAATTTGGTGGAGGGGCAAGATTTCAATCACTTTATTATTATCTCAGAGAAGATGCTTTTGAGATGATGGATAAATTTCGTAAAATTGTAGGACCAAAAGCAAATCTTCAAACACTTGCTCGCGGCGTAAATACTGTAATGCTCGAGACTGGTTCAAATGAACTAATCGACTTACACGCAAAACTTTTTAAAAAACATGGTACGACTACCATCCGTAACTTTGATGCTCTTAATGATATAGAAAACTTAAAGTATTCTGGTGAGAGAATTACCCATTATGGACTTAAACATGAGATAGTTGTCACTATGATGGATTTACCACCAGGGTGTCATGGTGCTCATGAAGTAGATTTTTATGAAAAAAAACTTCGTGATATATTAGAGAGTGGTATCCCCTATGATAGCATCTGCTTTAAAGATGCTTCAGGGACTTCAAACCCTCAAAAAGTTTTTGAAACTATCACAATGGCTAGAAAATTAGTTCCAGAGGGTACACATCTTCGTCTGCATACACATGAGACAGCAGGTGTATCTGTATCTGCTTATATGGCAGCTCTTGAAGCGGGTATTGATGGTATAGATATGGCTGCTAGTCCAGTTTCAGGTGGAACAAGCCAACCAGATATCTTAACTATGCTTCATGCTACAAAAGGGATGAACTTTGACCTTGGTGGTTTAGAGATTGGTAAAGTGCTTACCTATGAAAAAGAGTTACAATCATGTTTAAGTGACTATTTTATGCCACCAGAAGCAACGGTGGTCTCTCCTATCATTCCATTTTCACCAATGCCAGGTGGTGCCCTTACTGCAAACACCCAAATGATGCGGGATAATAATATTTTAGATAAGTTTCCAGATGTGATAGCAGCTATGCAAGAGGTGGTTGAAAAAGGTGGTTATGGTACATCAGTAACTCCAGTTTCTCAGTTTTATTTTCAGCAAGCACTTGAAAATGTTACGCAAGGTCCGTGGAAAGTAATAGCACCTGGTTATGGAAGAATGGTTTTGGGCTATTTTGGTAGAACTCCTGTAGCACCAGATCCTGAAGTTGTAAAAATTGCATCTAAACAATTAGGACTAGAACCTACAACAGAAAATGCACTAGATCTCGCAAATGCAGATGAATCAAAATCACTGCAACATGCTATTGATCAATTAAAAAAGCACGATATTGAGATTAGTGAAGAAAATATTTTCATCGCAGCTGCATGTCAAGAGAAAGGTATCTTATTCTTAAAGGGTGAGGGCGAGCTTAATGTTAGAAAAATATCAGAAATGAAACAAGATTGTGAGGAAAGTTCAATGGGTAATGGAAATTATACGGTAGTAGTAGATGGTCAAAAATTTAGTGTCCAGGTTGCTGAGGGTGATGCAGATATTCAAGTAACTGCAGTCAATAGTGAAAGTGTAGCTCCTGTAGCTCCTGTTCAAACATTGGCAACTTCTGATGATCAGATAGAGATCAAAGCACTTCTACCAGGAAATGTTTGGAAAGTCATTATGAATCCAGGTCAAAGTGTCAATGAGGGTGATGTCATTATGATTTTAGAATCTATGAAGATGGAGATTGATGTAGTAGCACCTAAAGGTGGTGTTATCAAGACGATCAATGTAGCAACTAATGATAAAGTTGTTGAGGGTCAAGTAGTAGCTGTAATAGGATAATATGAATGAGATCCTTTTTAATTAAAATTTTAGCTTTATCTATCTTACTTGGCATGGGTTCAGCATTTGCAAACTCTTCAGCAGAAGGTGCTACCTCTACGCATAAAGAGGA
>WFMY01000197.1 GCA_015488855.1 Helicobacteraceae bacterium | reverse complement strand
TCTGGTTTTTGTTTCGTTGCATAAAGTTCCGCACAAAACATCTGCATATCGAGCATTTCATGAGGCAATGCTTCTTCTATATTTTCAAGTGTCTCATAACTCTGAGCAATCGTTACAATCCCTACAGGGAAACTTTTACTTATGGTTTCATCTTTATAATGGAAAATAAGTTCTGTCGAGCCACCACCAATGTCTACCAAGACAAAAGTATCTGAAGCATAATGTAATTTTTGAAGTCTATTTTTTACAGCAAGAAGCGTAAATCTAGCCTCTTCTTCTCCAGAGATAATCTCAAAGACAACACCTGTCTCTTTTTTAATTTGACGCAACACTTCATCTGCATTTGATGCCCTACGCACTGCCTCAGTTGTCACTGCTTTGACAGGCTGAGAATCAAAGTCTATAGACGACTTTACTTCCTGTATCGCAGAGATTATACGTTGCACTGCATCTTCATTTACCATACCAAATTCAGCTAAACCATCTGCTGTTTTGACTACTTTTTCATATGAAAAAAGCTCTTTTTTTATTGTACAGTCATACTCTAAAACACGTAAAGAATTTGAACCTAGGTCGATGGCTATCATTAAACTTTATACCGAAAAATCACAATAATAAATACCTTCATCTTGTAATGATATAGATATATCCATTCTTCCATATCTTTGTAAATCTTCTACTGTTACCCTTTGACCTAATGGTACTCCAAGTCGATATCGGAGATACTCTCCCATCAAGCTTTTTCTAGGAAGTGAACTAATTTGCTTAGGATATTTAACACCATTTTCATCTTGACTCCCCTCAAGTAAACCATCCATTGTTGTACCGTCATCCCAAATAATTTCTATCAAATCATTATGTCTAGTTGATCGTCCACCTGCAATATACATTGTAGTAAAATCTTGTTTTGGAGGGAATAGGTAAGGACAATTTCGTATATGCTCTTTTCTAATTGCTATATATGCATCATTGAGGACAACATTACCTGTACCATGTCCCCAATTTAATCCACTTTTCAATGGTACATTTCCATAATTATCCAATAATGACATTTGGCACACTCCACCTACATTTATAGCTTGGGTAATAATATTATTGGAAAATGATAAATCAAGATCTGTACAAAGTATAGCATTTTGCATTACCCTATCTACATATTCATGTAAAGGTTGAAATGTATCATAAGTTGTTTCAGCTAAGATTTCTCGATAAGGCGTACTTAGACCATTTGTTGAAAAGTTTGCTGACCCTATTAATGCATGCTTTATGACATTATTATTTTTCCAAATATAGCACTTTGAATGAATTGGCACTGTGGAATAGTATATATTAACATGGGGTATATTTAATTGACAATTAATCAAGGCATTGTGTAATCTATATTGAATACCTTTATCTCCATACATACCATATATGACTGTTGAATTTATGGGTAAATTTGCTAATCTAGCAACAGGATTTGGACCTAAATAACCTGAAAGTACAACTAATTCATTTGATTCTACCATTTCGTGTCTACGAAAAATTATCTCTTCTAAATTTGTATTAAACAACATTAAAAATACCTTTTTAATAAAATATCAACAGCCCCACCAATATGCTTGGCAAGGAGTGGTGGCACAGCATTTCCCACCATTTTATATGCTGCTCCATTACTACCAATAAACTCAAAATCATCATCAAATGTTTGCAAACGTCCAGCCTCTCTTGGGGTAATAGTTCTTGCTTGCTTTGCATCTGGATGAATATGTCGTAATCCATCTTTATACAAATGTGCAGGTATTGTGTTGCTCTGTTTATCATATGCTAAAACATGATATTTATGAAATGATGATTTTTTACCTGTTTTCTCATAATAAAGCTCTCTTAAAGACTCAGCATCAGGATATTTCAATGAACCTTTGGCAACATCATCTGCAAGTTCTTCAAAAATACCGATATCTCTTTGGCTATGAAACCTTGGGCTATGATTTGGTATAGATGATTTATTGTAATGAGACACTTTTCTTTGATTATTACTTATTTCATCCAATGGATATAATGGTTCTAAATCAGAAATTGCATCTTTCACTGTTGCTTTATTTTTAACTTTAAAGCTAGGTAAAATATTTTTATAAAAATCATCTAAAATAACTTCAGGATTTTCTTCTGTAAAATTTTTATTCACACCAACGATAATAACTCTTTTCCTTACTTGCGGAATACCATACTCAGAAGCATCAAGAAGAGCTACTTTTCTTAAATCATGGGCAATAATATAGCCCTCTTTTTCAAAATCATCTCTTATTCTATCAATAATATTAATTCCATCAGGTTTAGCACTTAAGATGCCTTGTACATTTTCAAAAACAAATAGTTTAGGTTTAAATTCTTTTACTACTTTTAAATAGTTCTCAAATAAATAATTTCTATAATCACATTGCATACCATTTTTATCTTGTACTCTGCCTGCTATAGAGTATGCTTGACATGGAGGCCCACCTATGATTAAATCAATATTTGTTTTATTAACTAATTTCTTTAGTCCTTGATGTTGCCCAAACTCTTCTGTATCATAACCATTTAACAGCTCATCCATTCTCTGAATATCAAAATGTATAACTTTTTCATCTACATTATCAATAGACCACTTCGTTTGTAATCTATTCTTCAATGTATTAACAGCATGCTTATCCCACTCTACAAATGCATTCGGAGAGTATAGCCCTGTTTGTTCAAATCCATCCGTAAGACCACCACATCCTGCAAATAAATCTATATAATTATGTTTCATTACTGAAGTACCTCTTTTAATTTTAACGCTATATGATATCCTAATAATGGGGGAACCGCATTACCAACTTGTCTATATTGATCTGTTTTACTACCTAAAAATATAAAGTTATCTGGAAAAGATTGAAGTCTAGCATTCTCTCTAACAGTAGGGACTCTATTGAATTTATAATGAAAGTGATTTCTGTGTCCAGTATCTATCGTTTTAGATGGTTTTTGACTATGATAACGAGTCCATGCCTCATTAAATTTTCTGCTTTCCCCAACACCTTTTGGTAAGTTTTTATGATTTCCACCTTCAGGAACTTGAGCAATAACACTCTTCACTAAACTTGTATGTTTTGTTCCTATATGATTATAAATAACCTTTGATTTCTCTCTCATTTTTTCTTGGTAACCAGATAAAGAAGGAGATGTATAGTTAATATTTTCCTCTCCTAAAGTAGATTCCAGTGTAGGTAAATCAGAAATTGCATCTTCACATGTTATATAATTCGTTTTATCTAAAATGGGTTTTGGGAACTCAAATATTCCATATTTCTCTTGAATTCCAACAAAAAAAAGCCTCTTTCTTATCTGAGGTATTCCATAATCTGGAGCATACAAAACTTTTGAATTATGATTATATCCACTCTCTTTAAAGTTTCGTTCTATCTCCTTTTTAGCTTTCCCTTCATATAGAGTTGCTAAACCCGGTACATTTTCAATAATAATGGCTTTAGGCTTTTTATTAAGCATTTTTGATATAGAAAAAACTGCATAAAAAAGTTTATTTCTTTTATCATTTTCTTGACGAGACCCCGTTAATGAGAATCCTTGACAAGGTGGACCAGCAATAATAACATCAACACCACCCTTACTTTCTAAGAAATCAACTATCTGCTTTAGATTTTGATCTCTGGATAAATCAACATTAAAGGCTTCAGAGTTAATATGATTTTGTTTAAAAGTGCTGAGTGCATTAGTTGCATTATCTACTCCTAAAAGTACATCAAACCCAGCATCTTGGAATCCATAAGAAAAACCACCACAACCAGAAAATAAATCTAATACCTTCATACCCATCCTATATATAATATTTTAATTAAATTGTAGCCAATACTAAACAAAATTCTATAAAATATGTCATATTGCCATGTTTTTCTATTTTAATGCTCTTCTTTAAAAGAAAATCCACCCTCAGTGAGTTTTGTGCGTATAAGCTCTTGATGCTCCACACCTTTTGTCTCTAAGGCTACAGAAACATGGGCATCGCCAAACTCTAAATCTGTAGAAGTTCTGTCGTAACCTATCTGAACAATATTGGCACCTATATCTGTGAGTATGCCTGTGAAGTCTTGTAAGGCTCCTGGCTTATCGACTAGGATAACTTGTAGTTTCATTTTACGTGCGGATTTCATGAGTCCTTTTTCTATAATAAGTGAGAGCATCGTAACATCAATATTTCCTCCACTAAGAACGATACCTATTTTTGAGCCTATAGGTACATCAAGTTTATTGTGAAGCAGTGCAGCTACACCCACAGCTCCCGCACCTTCAACCAAAACTTTTTGACGTTCGAGCAAGAAGAGTATCGCTGAGGCTATCTC